>NZ_LJCS01000102.1:0-8039 GCF_001280945.1 Photorhabdus heterorhabditis
AGCAACCAAATGGAACGGCCGCAACGGCCATCTGTACACCGTACAGGGGAAAGGGGGGCTGGTTCGCGAAGTTCTGATCCCTCATCATCTAGCAGAACGGCTGGAAACCCTGCGCCGCCCCGCCCCCCGGACGGTAACAGACCGGGGGATAAATTACCTTTCCCGCTATGAGATCGGTGCCGGCAAAGCCTGGACAAACAGTTTCAGCGCGGCGGCCAGCCGCGTGCTGGGATGGTCTGCCGGTGCGCATGGCCTGCGCCACTCCTATGCCCAGGAGCGCATGAGCGAACTGCAACGGCAGGGACTTGTCAGGGAGGACGCACTGACCACCGTCAGTCAGGAAATGGGGCATTTCCGACCGGAAATTACGGAGACTTACCTGCGATGAAATGGCGTGTAATAACAGGGCTGGCATTCCTGCTCGTTCTTTCCCTTGTCAGCTTTAGCGTCTATGCCAGCCTGAATGATCTTATCGTCGGCATAATACTGGCCGAAAATGACCGGATCAGGGTGATTGCAGAGGGATTTTCCGTCGCCATACACTTCTGGCCTGTTGCGCTGACCGGAGCAGTACTCGGCGGCGTTCTCACACTCATGGTTTCCGCGCCTGCTTTCAGCACAGCGCAGGATGCAGATCACGAGAACCAGCGCAGGTACTACCGGCAACAGGCCGAAGCCGCAGAACGTCGTGCTGAAAACGCCGAGAAAGTCGCGCACCAACGATTACAAACTCAACTCCAGGCCGCAGAAATCCGGGAAAGGGAAGCCTCCTGCGCTTTAGACCGTGCCCGGCAGCTTGAACAAAACGTAGCGGCCAAAGTCAGGAACCTCATGGCAGAAACCGAACGACAGCGAGCCGCCGCTGCACAGGAAGTTGAACAGAGCCGTATCAAAGCACAGGATGCAGAACGGCGGCGCCGGAATGCAGCCGCCACAGTAGAAAGACTGCGCCGGAAACAGAAGAGACAGAGCAGGAATCTTTAATTACCCGATCCAAAAACGTTTTGTTGGATTGCCAGCATATAAGCGGTGCTACAAAACACATCTGGTCCATCCAATTTTTGACTGTTTTTTCTCTTCGAAAAGCTACTTAGGAACCAAAATAGAAGAGTCCGGTAACATATCCTGACGATGCAAAAACGACCGATAAAAAGCCTCAAACTCCCCACCGTAAAGCACACCAAACAAAAATCGAGCAACAGCACGACTTCCACCATTTTCCGCAAGCTCAAGAACCGTTGCTAGGTTACAGGACTTAACAAGATAACGCCATTCATCCAGCGTAATATGACAAAGCAACTTAGCCGAATCATCAACCTCAGATACAATTTCTTCATCCGATTTCTCAGGCTCAAGCTCAAAGAACTGACGCAAACCGCGTGACCATTTCACTTGTGAAACGCCTTTCATCGCCCTGGCATAAAACAAAAACAAAATCCTTAGACGTTGCCGTTCCTCATCGTTCTCAGCCTCCGAGATACCACGCAATAAATCCCACGGAGATAAAGAACCCTGTTTACCTTTCTTCGTATTACCTTTTGTCATTTCGTCGGCTGCATCCCAGTTAACCGGCGATCCAGATTTTGTATTTAGAATTTCACCGTCACTACCAAACTTACAAATGTATTCACCCGCTTTACTACCATCCTGAATATCTAACCCGTATTCGTTCGGCATACTCAAACCAACACGAACGCAACACGCTTGCCATTTTTCCAAAAGGATCGCTGTATCTTCAAGAAGACTATTATGACTAAAAATAATCAAATGAAAGTGAGGATGCCAGCCATTACGACCGTAACGAACCTCGAAAGAACGGATATTACCTACCACGCCTCGCGACTTTTTCCACTTAGCCACCTGCCGTTCACGCCAGAACGCCGCTAATGCTTCACGGATTTTCACCGTTAATTCTTCTATTGAATCACCCGCATCATGAGGCGCTGTAAACGTGACTAAATGAGGTCGAACAGCAAGCGCCGGAGCCTGATTAAATGCAATTCGCATCTCTGCTGCTTTTCGCTCATTAATCTTTGCCGCACAAATCGGACACGTCCAAACGCTACCACACTGAGCAACCCCACCAAAAAATGCTTTTTTACGTTTTTCACTTTTAAGAATCTGAGCGGTAGGTGTAACCGTTACCCGATGACAATCACACGTTCTATGTAATTTTTTACTGCCATTTTTTCTAATAGGAGGGTTATCACCAAAGAACATGCGGAGAACACCCGCCGAAGCATCGAGAAGTTTAAATCTTTCCCGCCTCGCGTCAGTCGCATCTGATTGTTTAATAAAAGAAAATATTTCACCTGTAGAGTGATCTACAAGCTCCCCTACAGGGGGGCGGCTCGTAACTTCGCATATATACCGAGAGGGCGCACCAATCTGTTTCTGTGTCACCAAATCCCGCACTTATTGGCGGGCGAGTATGAAGTTGAATCAATCATATGGTATACTCCTGAAAGCGGGGGATCGACCGCCAAGTTAACCGCCCCGCAAACCATCATAGGCCCAGTTAATCACTGGGCCGAATCATTTCTAAGACTACACTATCAAAATTTTAACTGCTGCTGGGCATGCTTCGCAACATATTGCCGCATAAAGTGACGCAGCTCACGACTAGCAGACGAATCTGCCAACTGACACGCACGGCTAAACGCATCACGAAGATCCTTTTCTACCCGAATATTTAAATTTACATCTCGATCTACCAATTTCGCTGTCATAGTCATAACTATTCACCTCTAAAACAATGTAATGACATAGTAGCGCATAAATAATCAAACAATCAATATTACGTGAAAAAAATAACGTAATCTTCCCATCTTACGTTTGTCTATTGCCACGTTCCCAACCTAAACGAAAAAGTTAACCGTGCTAGCTGAACATTTCTTTTGTCTCCGACCATCCAGCTTTCGTGCCGTTGACAGCCCGCCAAAAACAGCTTGGCAGGGTGAAGGGAATGGCCGTGCCCCCCAATGAGTCCCCCTTTGTATCGGCGGATTGACAACGGTGTCCCCAATAACTCCGAAGAGCCGCCTTCCATGCCCTAAAGGGCATCCTGATAAATAGACATACGTTATTCGGAACCAACAAAAAGAATCTTAAGAAGCTCTTTTATGCCTTTACGATCTAATATCAAGTTTTATTAATGTGTTAAATTGTTTTTCTCTGGCTTAAGTCCAGACCTTTATAATTGATACAAAAAACTAGGAAGGTTATCATTATGTCATACATGATTTATCTAACATTAAACGGCAAGAAGCAAGGATTGATATCCGCAGGTTGCTCCACTCTAGACTCTATAGGGAACCGATACCAAAAAGGACACGAAGATCAAATACAGGTACTCAGTTTAGATCATTCAATATCTCGTCAACAGAATGTAAGCCATCACCCCATACAATTTATCAAACCCATAGATAAATCATCACCATTATTATCCCTGGCTATAGATTCTAATGAATCACTGAATGGGGGATTTGTTTTCTATAGAACAAGTTCAGCAGGACAATTAGAATTTTTCTATGAATTGAAAGTTACAGAAGCGACAATTGTTGACATATCCTGTGTTTATCCAAATTCAATTAACAACAATGATAAAATGCCATATGAAAAAATACTACTTAAATATAAGTCCATATCGTGGAATCATGTAATTGCAGGAACATCCTCTTATAGCATATGGGATGAAAGGATTTATTAAAAATATTAACTAAGCATATTTTTATGCTTAGTTAGATCTAAATGCAAAATAAACAGTAAATAATAAAACAATAATAATACCTACCAAAGCTAAAAAACCCCAATGATTTGGGAAAACAACAAACATAAAAAGAGACCAAATAAAAGCACATAAAGTCGGAATAAAAGACCATACTATATAAGAATAAACTCCCTTAAGCCATGATAATATTTCTCTTCTTAACCACCCTTTACTAAACATATCTTAACTCCTAAATTACATGACTTACAGTTCAGTTATAACCAACAATATCCATTATAGCGAAATAAACATCATCTACAGTGCTTCCTTTTCCTTTTTGTATTGTTTTAATTCCTATATTAAATAAAGGTTCAAAAATAAAATAAAACATCTCTATCTCACTAGCATAAAGAGACCAATATAAAACAGGACATTCTCTTTTTAACTTACTCGCAGATACAGCTGCCTTATCAAAGTAACCATAGAATTGAAACGCTAAAGTGATCGCCATTCCAAACTTTCTAAAACCTTCTCTAATAAATGCTTTTTGAATTACTGCCACATAAATAGCTTCTGTTATGGCGGAAACAACAGCAGTCTTTGCCAAACCTGATGTTTTAAATTTAGCTACTAAATACATCATAGTAGTAGACGAACTAACTAATTTTCCATGAAGATCATTTAAAAATGCTTGATCGTGCTCATGAGGCTCTAATAATTTCCCTACGTAAATATCAACAAATTTTTTTATAACATTATTCTCAAATATACCTCCTTTAACTACCGACCACGCAGCAAGAAAAATCCTCCCATCTTCTCTATTTAATCTTTGATATACATCCTCATAACCATCAAAAAAATATGAAGTTCTCCATAAGGCTCTCTGCCCTCCTTTTCCTATGGTATGCATTGTTTCCTGCGCAACTTCCCTCACACCGTCAACTGCCCTTTCCAATCTTAAAGCAAAATCAGCTTGAGCTTCTTTTAAAATCCTTTGTGCTTCCTGTACGGCATTTTCATGCCTTTCACTATCGAATCCCATATAAAGCCTCAATCAATGATTAACTTTGTTTTTTTCAAATTTTAATACTAATTCTCTGCCATCCGAAATACGCATTTTAACCATCTCAGTTTGAGTTACTGACAATAACTTAAAGCAGAAAGTCATCATTACAGCCAGTTTATCCTCAGATCTAGCCGAACTATGAACCATGACATTATTTATTTTTTGCATCAAATCATCTTTCTCATCCATACAATACCTATATTTCTAATTAAAAAACTAATATATCACACTCATATAAAAAGTAATTATACCAACCAAATCCTTAAAAAGGGCAATAACTTGCATTAATTCCCTATAAAAGAAAATACAAGCGCCAAAAATTTTATTTTAGTCAATAAAAAATAACATTGATGAAAGTTTTCGTAAGATAATTACGCAAATTTATTGTTAACAAAATAATATCTGGGCTTTGCCCCGAACCAGAGTTTTGTAACACTGACTGCGGGCAGGCGGTGCTACAAAACACATTTGGCCCGGATTTGACCCGGATTTGATCTCAAACTTTCTGAAATTTATTCCCAATTCCGTAGTCATCCTGACTAACCAGCGTATTCCAATCTGGGGCATTTCTGGGTTTTCGTGTTGTCATGCGTCCCTTTATATCAAAATATCAGCTTGGCCAGATTTGGGCAGGGTGTATATTCAGACGGCGAGCAATGATCCATTCTCCTTTAGGCCATGCTCGTTTCAGGACATTTGCCAGCGTGGAAGAACTTAAACCGGATTCACGGGACAGGGCGGCAACGGTTGTGCCCTGTTTATGAAGAGCAGCAACGATGTCGGCGGGGTGCCAGTCTTGTGTATTCATACCTGCTTCACCTCATTGTCGTTATTGGTGGCGATTCAAGCAGGGTTTCCAATACCGGTAGCTACCTTCCGGCGAGGCCGAAGCCTCCCCCGCCTGAACCGCCATCGAATGGGCGAGCACAGGCACACTGGCAGAAACTTCCTACCAGTGGGTAGCTATTTTCAGGGTTGGAAATCCCCGGCTATCGGATTTTGCCAATAGCGCTATCAGGTTAACGGGTTGGATAAAATATTTCAATAAGATAATCATATAGATGGAACTTAGTTGTTCTCGTAAAAGATCGATAAAAACGGAACATGCAAATCCAGTGTTAATGCTCCCTTATGCCATGTCAGGTTAAGTTAAGTTAACAAAACTTTGGGCAGTTCCGGCTAACAATCCTAAAATCTGCCATTTCTCGCACCTCAATTTAATCAATTAAATTTGATGACGTATAATCGACACAGATAAACCTGCTAGCATAACCAGCAGAAAACATTCCCCGTATAGGCTACCCTACTACATTCCCCACATACTTACGGAGATTTAAAGCATGACCATGAGTAATACAACCCACTATGAAAACGCCAACTTCCTGCGTGAACTGGCAGAGAGTCTGCCCCAGATCATGCCTAACGCCAACGCAGCCCGGAAAGCGGAACTCCTGCAACGGCTGGCTAACGAAGAACTGGCGCAGGGCGAGTACGAAGAACAGGTAAGAGCCAAAGTTGCGGCCACCCGCGCCGACAATCGCCCTGGCATGACCGCCGAACAACTTCGCCAGCAGTTGCAACGCCGTTACCGGGAGTTACGTGATGCCGTATGACGTTGAATGGAAACAGGGCGCCATCGAAGATGTTACAGCGCTTTTTGACTATATCGCAGAAAACTCATCACTCTGGGATGCCAAAGACGTTACAGAGCGCATCCTGAACGCCACTGACAAGCTGGCAGAATTTCCCCGCCTATACGAAGTGGACACGCGCTATGGCGAGGACGTGCGCCGCATCAGTCTGGTAGGCCAGCATGTACTTTACGAGGTGGACGATCAGACGAAGCAGATCAACGTACTGGCGGTCGTTGGACAACGACAAAATCCCCACTCGATACGCTAATTTCCCATCACCTCATTCCGTCCGGCAGGTAGATGAGTCACGCATTGAGGCCATAAGTTTACGAATTCCATGTGTCATAAACTCCACTTTATCCTCCCGTCAGTTTTCGCCATAAACCCCCTATGCCCAACAATAAGTAAAGTTGGGCATAGCGGGGGTTTATAGCTTTATCATACTTATACGCAATATTTTAAACGCAACTATCATTAGCCCGGTTTTTACGCTATGGTAAAAGCTGTAATAAGTCTGGTGCCCTTTGACGCACTCCTGCTACACCGGATACAGGTCAACGATCCGAGATTTCTGTCACCCAACAGCCCATTTGGCGATTTCTGACGCGTACAGCCCAAACGCCACTGAGCCAGTGTCACGGCCGCGATTGACCCACGCTGACGGGTAACAAGGCGAGATTAGTCCGAGCCTGAACCCCACCGGTTCAAACTGGGGCAAATAGACATTCAAGTGTCGCTGAACCTTTTCAGGTCAGTCGTTCTTACACCCCCTAGCCCGTGGAGAAACCCATGCCCCAGTTTGATGCAGGCAAGGAGCTGGCCGTGCTGCGCGAACAAACCCGGATGATCCGCAAGCAGCGTTACCGGAAATCCCGCCTCGATCGTTACACCGGCGAACTGTTGCAACTGCATCGGGAAGGGGCCAGCGCCGCCGAGTTGCAACGCTGGCTCAGGGAAAAACGTATCCGGGTCGTTCTCTCCACCGTCACCCGCTGGCTGGCGCACAATGGCTAAATTCGCCAGTCCGACCAGGCAGGCCGCCTCCGTCATGAAAGCCATGCAGGGCAGCGTGTTACGCTCCGTTGGCACCGTGCGCAACTACGAGCAGGCTTTAACCCGCGTGGCTGAATGGGTGAAGTCCTCCCGCGCCTGTTCCGACCTGCGAAAACTGACACCGGCGACAGCCATTGACTATCTGGAAACCCGCCGCGAAGCCGTCGGACAGAAGACACTGGACATGGAACGGCAGGCCATTCAGGCCATGATGCACCACGTCACCGGCACATTACCCTACGGCCAGACCCTTCCGGTGATCCGCGCTGAAAGTCCCCAGGTATTGACCGGCCGCGCTTACACCCCGGCACAAGTGACGCTGATTGCCCGCGCACAGACCGCCAGAAACGCGCTGGCCACTGAGCTGGCGTATGCCGCCGGACTCAGGGCACACGAACTGCACACACTGGCCCCCGTCCGGGAGTGCCCGGCTAACGAGAGGCCGGCAACAGCAACCAAATGGAACGGCCGCAACGGCCATCTGTACACCGTACAGGGGAAAGGGGGGCTGGTTCGCGAAGTTCTGATCCCTCATCATCTAGCAGAACGGCTGGAAACCCTGCGCCGCCCCGCCCCC
>NZ_LJCS01000103.1:0-8003 GCF_001280945.1 Photorhabdus heterorhabditis
ATTATATAACGGGTTATTATAGCCAGCTTCGCCCCCATGGGTACAACAATGGGTTGACACCCAACGAATCAGAACGATTATTTTGGGAAAACTCTAAGCTAGTGACCAATTTTTATTGACCACAACACTAATCCAGTGACAGCGAATAATGGATTAGTTTATAAATCAAATCCTAAACATACTCTTGGTGGTGATGGAAATCGCCGTAATGCGGGAATAGAACCAAAAGACTCATTGAAACTTTTTGAAAATTCAATTCCAAGCTCTAAAAATTATGGTAATAAAGAAGTTAGATTCGCTAAGGATGAAAAAGGTAATATTCATAGATTCGAAGGTACCAATGGGGAATATCACTGGAATGGCAGCTCTGGAGATATAAAAAACCAGTTAACAAGTAAACAGATTCCAAGCGACATTCAAAAGAAATTGGGAGTTAGGTTGAAATGATTTATGGCGATCCGTTTTATTTTTCTCTTCAGTTCGATGCTGTTGAATCATGGAACTCATCTGATGGCTTTTGGAAAAATGGCATCTTCTTTTTCTATTTGGATGGATATAAAATATTTGATCTTTTGGATGTTTTTGAGCTGAAAACAACCTTCAGTTTTTATTCAAATATGAAAATAGATGCATTGGTATGTAATGATGTCAACATTGAACCAGTTAGCCTGTATAGAAATGCTGAGAGCTATTTCACAGGGGATGGAGAAAATCTCATTGAGGGGCTGTTCGATATGACATGTACACCAATGGGAGATAATGGATATTATGTTTACTTCATGAAAACGAGCCATAATGATCGTTTTGTATGGAGTAATGATGATGGAAAAACAATAAATGAAACATTATTACCACCTGGTACTGTAGGCTCTGTAATTAAAAAATTATCTAATTATTGATGTTAGAAACATAAATCACGGCCAAAATGAACTACCCCAAATGTTAAATAATCATCCGACATTGTAAAAGGGGTAGTTCATTACGTCTGGGAAAAGTGGCTTATCAGGCTGAAAAGTCGCGTCGGGGCGTTGTGGATCGAGCCTCAAACCGCACTGGGGAAAATAGCTTGTAACTTACTGATATAATTGTAAAAATTGGCGTTTGGCAATCAACTTCGCAATGGAATGCGTTGTTGTGGATAATAATGCTCTAGCTGTACCAATGCCACCGATAGCGGGTTCAAACACGGGTGAAGCCGTGAATGAAGCAAATCAGACGATAGCTTCAGCTTTGGACAAAAAATTGAAGGAAATGGGAGAGTCTATAGAATAAGGCGACTCAATGTTCCTTTGCCTGGGTATGTTCGTCAGATTATGTAGATGGTGAGAATCAACCCAATATATCAAAGGATCTGACAGATTCAGAGAAAGCCGAACTTGGTGGTTCAGGAACACCGGGAGGACATGATCCCGAAGATAAGCAGAATGCCAGAAATAACAATCATATTGGCAAATGGTCAGTTGATGAATTGTTAAATGGAGCAAAATATACAGATCCGGCCTCAAAATTTGACACTGGCTGGTCGCGCTCTACAAAAACATGGTAGTCGGCCAGGTAGCATTTTTCCAGAGGCTAAAGGAAACCCATCTGCGATAAATGAACAAGGCCAAAAAATTGTAGATAGTATATTGAATGACCCGAACAAAAAGGTGATTCAAAGTAATACAGGACGATACGTTCAAGTTACTGATGTTATATCTTTAGTGGGCGTGGATTACGTTATGATGCTCAAGGTAGGCTTATAGGATTTTTGGAACCGCCGAAATGACAAATAAATTAACCGCACAAATAGCGAGCTTGCCAGATCGAGAGAATGTTGTTTACGAGATCTTTTGGGGTACAGATCAAGTAGCAGAAGTCTCAAATGAACCTGAGTATGGCATGAGAATAGAGATCTTTTCTTGTCCGCATGGAGGAATATGGAACTTTGACTTTAGAGAATTCCGTGCTCTTGTAGAGCAAGTAGAAAAAAATATTATCTAAATATTTACCTCCTTGGTTTGTAAAAGCCGGGACTGTTTTTTTAGCCTACTCCGTCAACATCTTGAATGCACAAGAGGAAGATATTCGCCGTCTACTGACGCTACCGGGTATTGGTCCACTGGGGGCATTCGCTTTAATGATAGCGCTGGGAGAGAGTACGGATTTCAAAAATGGCCGCCATTTTGCCAGTTATCTGGGGCTGGTTCTAAGAGAACACAGTAGTGGTGGCAAAGTCGGGTTATTGGGTATCACGAAACGCGGGGGATGGCTATTTGCGAGGAATATTGATTCATGGTACCCGTTCAGTTGTTTATCAGGTGCAAAAAATCCCTGACGAACAATGTAATGGATTACAACGCTGGTTAAAAGGCGTGATAGCCCGCAGCGGGCTCAATAAAGCGGCAGTTGCCCTGGTAAATAAAAATGCCCGAATAGCCTGGCATAAGTTGCGGTAAATGTTAGCGGCTTTTACTCCCCTAGCTTGAGCACGTATTATACGTTGTTAGTCATTGGATAGCCTCTTGTGGAGATGATGTTTAGACAAATAGTATTATTTTCTATTAGGTTAGCCAAAAATTTAAGCGGCGTCTATGGTATGAATTGTAAAACGAGTTGTGTGTTATGCACATTTGCACGGCTGATAAAGCTCATTCACCTGACCCCATCAAAGGGTCGGGTGAATGAAAGCGGTTGGTGAGCTGGGGAGGCGAACCAACATCAGCGGTGTAACTGTGTATAACGCTTATTTAACGAAAGATGGGTAGTCATATTTTTAATCATTATGACATATATAGGTATAAATTTTTTGGTTGGTAAGGTATGTGTAACTCAGCTTACCTTTTCGTTTGTCAAGTTAATATGGGATGTAAAGGATCTTGTTTTAGTATTATTAGCAAAATTTAACCATGTATTAAGATATTTTTGCATCGCCAAAATATATGGTAATCCTAAAGTTCCCAGAATGGATCTGTATGCCAGCTTTCTGGAAAACCAGTAGAATGTAACAGTGGTATTACTCTTGGGAATTCATGTGTTAAAGTGTGAATATCTTGGCCCACGTTTATGCCCAGTTTTAAGATTTTGCTTAAATGGTGAAGGGTTGCAAGAAAAACATAGATACGATTGTTATTCGCTGGAAGTATAGAAAGGTGTGGGATAATTTCTGCTGGGGCTCTTAAATTTGAATTCCAAAGACGATTATGATGTGCACATTTGTTTCTTACATCTCTTAATCCACTAATCCATCCAACCAGCGTTTCAAATTTTTTTACGCCAAATTCTTTGGCTAAATTGTTAAGGATGTTTTCTCGTTCTGATATTTGAAAACGACGTTTGTCCAAGCAATCGTAAATAACAAATATATTTCCCAATGTTGCTAATTCACCGATAATCCAAAAAGGGGGTAGGGATTTATAATTATCATTTTTCTCATTATAGTAAATAAGGTTTCATAATTCTGCTACACATGGCTTTCTTCAACTAATTGTTATACATAGAGTTATATGTTACGTGGCGTGTGTAAGGTGTAGCACTATTTTGGAAAGCTATTTACTTTTCCTTATAATGAGTGGCATATTTTTCATTACAAGATGTAAATGAATTTGATAATTTTGAACGTAATAAATTTATTTTATTTGCTTTTTTATTAAAGAAATTTTTATCGTCGAGATA
The DNA here is from genome assembly GCF_001280945.1 of Photorhabdus heterorhabditis. NCBI lineage: Bacteria > Pseudomonadati > Pseudomonadota > Gammaproteobacteria > Enterobacterales > Morganellaceae > Photorhabdus > Photorhabdus heterorhabditis. Next base: position 3,655 of record NZ_LJCS01000103.1, read on the forward strand.
CCAAAATGGATCATCTGTATATACCCGTAATCATTGAAGATGCTTGATTTTATCCGAAATGGAGATCATTATCCTCGCTATGAAAATATTTATTACATCAGAACAAAAAATCAAACTTGAACGTCTTCACGACACCACTCGTGATGGTCAGGTACGAGACAGAATAAAAGCGATCCTTCTGGCTTCTGAAGGGGGGAGTTCTGTGATGATAGCCCAGGCATTGCGACTCCATCAGACCACTGTTGACCGCCATATCAGTGATTACCTTAATCACGGTAAACTTAAATCTGATAATGGGGGTCTGATAGTTTGCTTTCTCGAGAACAAACTGATTTTTTAATCAATCACTTATCTCAACATCTTTTCCATCACACCCATGAAATCGTGGCCTATGTTGCTCAGCTCTGGAATATTACCTTTAGCATTCCCGGCATGAATAAATGGCTACACTATCAGGGTTTTTCTTATAAAAAACCTTGTGGTGTCCCTCATAAATTCGATGCAGAGAAACAGCGACAATTTATTGAATATGATGAAAATCTTAAAGTTGCCGCGAAAGACGAACCTATCCTTTTTCTTGATGCTGTTCACCCGACTCAAGGCACCAAACTCAGTTATGGCTGGATGCGAAAAGGCGAGAAAAAAACCGTCAAGACAACAGGAAGCCGGACTCGCCTGAATATATTGGGTGCGCTCAACCTGAATGCCATTGGTCGTACGGTGTTCCAGGAATATCAAACCATCAATGATGACAACATTTGCCGTTTTTTCAATGAAATAAGAAAGTCTTATCCTAACTATCATCAAAAAATTCATCTTATTGTGGATGGGGCGGGTTACAACAAAGCTCATCTTGTGAAGGAGTGGGCTTATGTGAGCAATATTGAATGACATTACCTTCCGCCATACAGCCCAAATTTAAACCCGATAGAGCGATTATGGAAGGTCATGAATGAACAGGTTCGAAATAACCGTTATTTCGCTAATAAACAGGAATTTCGAGACAACGTCTTCAAATTTTTCACCACAACGCTACCGGATATAGCGGACTCGCTGATGTCTAGAATTAACGACCATTTTCAGGTGCTAAAAACTGCATCTTGAAGTTTCTTGGGTATATTCTGATATAGTATGATCTAGCCTACTGCGAAATTTTATTTCGAGTCGAGAAATTATGCGAAATATGTAATTGCGTAATGATTCATCGAAACGATAAATATCAAGGCCGTTTTCAAAAAAAATGCCATCACGAAATTGCTTTTTCCCTTCTTCATCTTGATACATGAACTGGAATAGGTAAATTTTAAAACGATAATAGCTGATAAATGATAATATGTGTTCAGCTAATGCTTTATTTTTGAAATTTAGCCCCTTTTCCTCTAAATCACTAATAAGGTCTATAGGTTTACGATGCGACTTTGCGTAGGGGATATGAACCATGATTTAAGATTCCATAAAAAAAACCCGCTTACGTTCCCGGAGGAAGGTAGCGAGCGTTGTCGATACTTGTGTTACCAGAGAAGAGAAAGATGTCAATAGCATATCAATGGGTTTTTGCCTTAACAGTAGGGTGTTTGATGCTATCTGTTTGTTGCTGTAGGATACTTGTTGCTGATTGTGGCTATTGCCGCCAGCAAGGTGCTAGGGTCACAGATGATGGAAATCATGCTGCTGATGCCGAAAGATATTCGGGATAAACCCCAGTTGAGAAATCAACTGGGGTTTTCTCGTTCTTTTTAATTAAGAAGGCAAAAATTAGTATACGGAAATCCTATTTACTGGTATTTGTTAGTACTATAAATTGTACATCTTTTTTGTCTCAACAGAAGGTACATTCATAGGAAAGCTTTAAGTCATGCGGTTTCTCAGCATCGTGAACATCAGAAAAACACAGATTTTTGGCTTTTATAACTATAGTACTAAATGATGATAGAGGAAGGTTATGCAATCAAAACGCCGAATTTCTGAACTTAAGCAAATGTCCGTAAAAGAACGCAAAATTGAAGGCATGCGTCGAGCTAGGGCTGCTTTTGATCTGGCTGAACGTACAGGTACGTTAACGAAACGTCCTGTTATCGTTGAGTGCTGTTCTTTTCGTTAGCTTGATAAAGCTTTGTCTGTGACTTCCTTTTGAGTGGTGGTGAGCTTTTAGGTTGGTTTACCTAGTTCGTAATTATTCTTCGGGTGTTTTACACAGACCCATACACTCAGTTCTCCGTGCTGTTTCTCAATGTACTGCATTTTTATCTGGCTATTCGCTTGACTAAGTGAGAATTGAAAGGGATTCATCCCCAGCAAGAGCCATTTTGATTGCTTGTTTCAAGCTTGATCTAATATGAAGCTTATCAATGGCATCCTTGATATCTTGCTTTTCATGAGCCATTGTTAATAGCCCTTCAATACCTTTACGGTGAATTAATTTTATAAGCTTATCTACTTCGCATAGATTTAAGGCGTTAATATGGGCATTTGTCATGGTGTAACTTTTCTTGGTGACTCAATGTTGTCGTTTGCCAGTAATAATATCCATGAATTTATTCCAGAGAGTTTGTGTCAGCTTGGGCATAGCCTATCAGCGCTGAGTTCTCTATTACCGATGCTGTTTACCATGTATGAAAAAGCGAGTGGTGAATATCGTCGTAGAACTTCGAAAAACGAGATAAAATAGCTTTGTCAAATGAAACCGGAAAATTTTTGGATGGTTTTCCGGTTTAAAGGCATAAACTATCGCCGACAGGGTGTTCGATACTCATCAGAGCTGATTTTTCCCTTTCCCGAGGTCTGAACTGGCATCGAGATGTCGTCACCGTGCACTTTGCCCGGCATCAGCACGCACTAGACGTAGAATATTGAGGGCTGTTTTTGCCTCGATCAGCACGTTCAAAAAAGTATTGAATGCCATCTGGTGTAGGGGCTTCTGTCCAGCCAGTTGTCCGCCATTTTTTCATTAACATCGCGGAGTAAGCCCTCGGAGACAAACGAGACTGAGTTGTTGCGGACCGGTAGGATGACATATTGGGCATCTTCCCGTATCTTTGAGGAAAAGAAAACAATGCGTCATCATAACGTAACAGATATTACGGTTGTAGTACTAAGTTTCCACATAGCTTACGTATAATTCTCACTAACCCCGATTAATTTCTTTAAATTTCTGGATAGTGTGTTTGATGGCTTGTTCTGTTGGCAAACGTTCCATTGAACTCGCTCCATAGAACCCATGACAATTGGGACAATGAGCCATAATATAGGCGACATCCTCCGGTTCCAAAATTGGGCCACCGTGACATAAAGTAATAATGTCATTTCGGATAGCTTTAGCTGCCGAAGCACAAGCGTTAATGATTGGTATACAAGATTTCAGATCATATGATGTATTAGCACTAATATCACCGCCAATGGTTAACCCCAGATGTACGACGATGATATCAGCACCTGCTTGTGCCATAGCCTCAGCCTCTTTTTCATTGAAAACATAAGGCGTGGTCATCATTCCTTTTTCATGTGCCAGGAGAATAAGCTTCACCTCCAGTGCATAGCCCATGCCTGTTTCTTCCAGGTTTTTTCTGAACTTTCCATCAATAAGTCCTACCGTTGGGAAGTTCTGAATACCAGCAAAACCTTGTGCCTTCAGTTCATCCAGGAAAAGAGATAAATTACAGAATGGGTCAGTACCGCAGACACCCGCCAATACAGGTGTTTCCTTAATTATCGGCAATATTTCATTACCCATTTCTCTGACAATTTCATTTGCATTACCGTATGGCATTAATCCGGCCAATGATCCTCTGCCCGCCATTCTGAAGCGTCCAGAATTATATACGATAATGAGGTCTGCCCCTCCTGCTTCCTCGCAACGCGCCGAAAGACCACTACCTGCACTCGCCCCAATAATAGTTTCGTTACGTTCGACTTTTTGTTTTAGAGTTTCAATAATCTGATTATATTTTTTCTGCATAAGAGATTCCCTGGTGTTCTATAATTTCCTTGAGTTGTTGTATTACAAGAGCACAAAATTGTGGTGAATTGATGTGAAAAGGTGTTTTTATAACTTTTCGTAATTCTGTTTGTTTTATTGTTTTTTTTAGTCCATGACAGAAAGCCTGTGTTGATGCAGGTAAATAAAAAGGTTGTTCAGGGCAATCTAGTGCAGAGAATCCGCCTTCCGGAATAATGAATCGAATAGGTCCATGACACTTATTAAGTTTGTTCCCTATCCAGATACCAGGGCGCGAGCATACTTTGACTCATCTTCATCCAAAGAACACTCTTGCACGATAATCATCACTCCAGCCTGCTTTCTTGAGCTTGTTTCTCTGGCTCGGGGCGCCACAATCACATTGTTTAACCAT
>NZ_LJCS01000104.1:0-7889 GCF_001280945.1 Photorhabdus heterorhabditis
GTCATAATCCTTGTGAAACCAAGGGTTATCAGTCAGAATTTATATATGACAATCCTACCTTTCACCAAAAGCTCGATTTACTTAAAGGTCCCAATATAACAGGGTTTTCAATGGGTGAATTGACCTCGCATATTGCAAAATATGAAGAGGAATACTACCGCCAGAGTCAAAAAGTTATCCAAACTATTCCAAGAGTGACTTCATTAAATACCTACTCGTTTGAAAAAAATAAAACCAAGCAAACTTGTACCCATTATGAATATTCACTTTGCAATAACCATGATCGTTGTATCGGTACCACTTTACAGATGTACAAAGCTCAGAAATTTTCTGTTTCTTACTGAAGTTAATCTCTACACACCAGAGATATTTTTGCAACCAAAAATCATAATGTTTTCTTAAATCAAAATATTATATAAAAAATATGACCAGAAAAAATTTCATTATTTCATCTCAAATAATAAACACCTTGGAAACTAGCAACGAACCATGGGGGATAAAAGATAAATCTTCCTGTTTTTTTTATGGCAATGATGCATTGACTAAACTTCAAAATATAAGTTCTAATTATGATTATCAAGGTAAATATGATAGTGACATTCCGTGGCAAGGCAATGAATTCTCGGAAGATTTTATTAAACATGATTTGAGGGTGATGGAAAATGAAGAAAGTATTTTATCATTAGAAACACATGTATTTGGACAAGATAGAATTTTATCATCTTATTTCCAAGAGAAACTTCCGCTATATAATGATAATGGTGAATGCATCGGCATCCTTTTCCATGCCTGGAAAGCTCAAAATAACTCACTAACTCGCCTATTTCACAATAAACTACCTGCTTCCATTATATTTCAATCACCAACTGAGCTTCTTACTCAACAAGAATGGGAAATCGTTTTCCTTTTTTTACAGAAATATAGCAAAAAACAAATCAGTCAATTACTTAATATCCCTTACAAAACCATAGGGAAGGATATGAAAAAAATTTATAATAAACTAGATGTAAATTCTGATTTACAACTGGAGGAATACTGCCAAATAAATAGTTTTAATCTCTATGCACCAAAAAGGTTTTTATTGTCTTACTTATAAATGTCGTTTATTTGTTTATTCAAATTTTTTATAAGGTAATAATGTTATAAAGGTCAAATATGAGTCAATCAGGATGTAAAAAAGTCCCTTTTATTACTCCTCAATTAACTAATATGTGGGATAAAAGCTTAGAACCATGGTTTGTGAAAGATAAGGAATTCCGTTTTATTTATGCAAATACAGCATTTATTAAAGCCAATAAGTTACCTGAAAACTTTAATGTTGTCGGATATACTGATGAAGAATTACCTATACCACTTAATCAATTTGCTCACCTTTTTGAGGAACATGATCGTAAGGTCTTACAATCTATGCAACGAATATCATCTCTTAACACTCATCCTCATAGCAAAAACGAACAATCTACATCCTATTTTTGTAACAAATACCCATTAATGGATGAAAATAAGCAATGTGTTGGTATCATTTCTCATGCTAGAGAAGTGCATAATTTCACCGTATCTCATTATATAGAGAATGACATTCCTATATCGATTAGATTTCAGCCACCTAACAATATATTGAAAGAGAAAGAATGGACAGTCCTCTTTTTATTCTGCCGTGGCGTCAACAATAGATATATCGCCAGAGAAATGAAGATTTCATATCGTACCGTAGAAAAATATTTCGAAAGTATCTATGAGAAACTATCAGTTAACTCAGCTATTGAATTAAGAATATTTTGCAAAGAGAATAATTATGATCTCTACATTCCACCTAAATACTTTAAATCTAGAGGCCATATTTTGCTATAAATAATCGATTTTATTATTACATATTCTCTCTATTCTGTTTAACTAATCTGAGTTTTCTCTTAGTCTGATATATGGGCAACAACTTGATAAATTAAAATAAAGGACTTAAGACGTGATTAAATTATCATTTTTTTGAATATTTTTTCCTTATTTATATTAAAAACTTTCAGAAAATTCAGAAACTATACAACTAGAGTGAATACTAACTAAAATTTATGGTCAAATAACTTACATCAACATATTGGCAAAAGAGATCGAGACAGGGAACTATACCCAATAGATTTCAGATTGCAGCGCGGCGGCAAGTGAACGCATCCCCGGGAGCATAGATAACGATGTGACTGGGGTAAGTGAACGCAGCCAACAAAGCAGCAGCTTGAAAGATGAAGGGTATATAACCCTGTTTCAATCCCGAAATTCCAGCAATCCCCAAATCAACGAACAATCACTCCCAACAGAATGCCTAATGCACCAAAATCAGCATCACTAAATGTCGTGTTGGCAATACCGATATTCCCCAAGACAGGCAATAAGAATACGGGCAGGAAAGTGATCAACCAGCCCTGAATAAAGGCACCGAGAATAGCGCCTCTGCGGCCACCTGTTGCATTGCCGAAAACCCCAGCCGCAGCACCGACAAAAAAGTGTGGCACCACCCCCGGAATAACTACTGTCATGCTCAATGCATACAGTACAAACATACCAATAACACCCGCAATAAAACTGCTCAGAAAACCTACCAGTACCGCATTAGGCGCGTAAGGGAATACAACCGGACAATCCAATGCAGGTTTAGCATTCGGAACCAACTTGTCGGAAATTCCTTTAAATGCAGGAACAATTTCTGCAATTATCATTCTCACTCCTTGTAAAATGATATATACACCGGCCGCAAAGGTAATAGATTGCATTAACGAAAACATAAATCCATTTTTACCACCACTGACTTCTCTTACAAAATCACCACCTGCAAACAAACAAGTAACAATAAAAATAATCGCCATCGTGAAAGAAATAGCAACCGGCGTATCACGCAAAAACAGTAAACTTTTCGGTACATTCATCTCCTCCGTTGAATGTTCTTTATTGCCCAGTTTACTGCCAATAAAACCAGACAGAACATAGGAAAGTGTAGAAAAATGCCCAATGGCAACTTCATCAGAACCTGTCACTTTCTTCATATACGGATGAGCAATCGCCGGGAAGAAAACCATAGCAACACCAACAACCACAGAACCGATAACCACTAGCTTAGTTCCGTTGATCCCGGCAGTTGCCAGAATCACTGCCACCATCATGGACATAAACAAGGTGTGATGCCCTGTCAGAAAGATGAATTTCCAAGGTGTAAAACGGGCAATCAGGATATTAATCACCATGGCAAAGAACATAATCATTGCCATTTCTTTACCAAAACTTTTCTGTGCAATGGAAACAATCGCTTCGTTATTTGGTACTACCCCCTGAATACCAAAGGCATGTTGGAAAATTGCAGCAAAATCCCCCAGTGAAGAAACGACTAACCCAGCGCCCGCCCCCAAGATCACAAAACCCATTATGGTTTTTATGGTGCCTTTGATACATTCGGTCACTGGCTTTTTTTGTACGATCAGCCCAACAAGTGCGATAAATCCCACCAAAACCGCAGGTTCTGACAACACATCACTCATCAGAAAGTGGAAGAATTCCATAGCTACCTCCGGTTACAATGCACCAAGCTCAGTTAATGCCACGGACAGGCGTTGTTTCATTGCGGTTTTATCCACCATATTGTCCAGTGCAACAATTTTGCCATTGACTGCCTGAGCAACTAATTGTTCTGCAATATCTTTCGTACCAACAAAAATATCGCTTTGAGTTGCTTTTGCTGACCCCAGATCAACGTGATCAACACTGGCATCTATTCCTATATCTTTCAGAATATTTTTGATGCTCATTTCCATCATCAAGCTGGTACCTAATCCATTTCCGCAAACGACTGTGATTTTCATACTGTTTTCCCATAGCAAAAAATAACGACTTAATATCTGTCGATAACAGATATAATCTCTTCTTTACTCTTGGCTCCCATTAATAATTTTGTATCTTGTTGATTATCAAAAAGCGCAGCAAGCTGAGAGATCACTTCGATATGGCTGGCATTGTCGATCGCTGCCAGCACGATCAGTAATTTAACTGGATCATTTCCTTCAGAACCGAATTCAACGCCCTGACTGACAACGGTTAATGCTAACGATAATCTGTTCACCCCCTCTTCAGGTCTGGCATGTGGCATAGCAATTCCCGGCCCTACAACGTAATAAGGCCCAATTTCTTCATGAGAGCGATAAATAGCATCAATATAACGGGGAGAAATTGCACTATTTTCCACCAACGGTTGGCAAGCAACCGCGATAGCTTCCCGCCAATCTTTAATATTCGGGATCAATTGGATCACATCTTTGGTGAGTAAAGTTTTTAGCATCAGCTTTCTCCTGGTCGAAACTTTATTCTGTTTAATGATGTTCAGCCTTGTCAGGAAATGAAGCAAATCGTTAAAACACCCTAAGTCCGTCTCTGGCATCTCAAGCCATATCATTCACAATATGAATATATTTCACCCTTATTCTGCTAAACCTGACTTCAAATTCGCTTTCTGGTGATATTAGTCACAAATGGTAGCGCTATCTACCCTCATAAGTCATTATTGTGATAGCGCTATCATTTGTTATCTGAATGATTTACCAGAATGGCAACGCCCATCATGTTTTTTTCCCCCACGACTTACTTGAGATAAGGTAGAATCCCATCGTCAAATTCATAGCCGTTAATTAAAAAAATAGAAAAATATTGATGGGAAAGACACGAAAACGCCGTAATACAGGGCGAGTAACACTACAAGATGTTGCTAAGTATGCCGGTGTCGGTTCAATGACGGTTTCACGCACATTGAGAACGCCAGAAATGGTATCGGATAAATTACGGGAAAAAATTGAACAAGCCATACAGGAATTAGGATATATCCCAAATGGTGCCGCTGGAGTACTCGCCTCCGGCCAAAGCAATATTATCGCGGTTCTTGTTCCATCATTGACAGATAAAGCCTGCGCCACATTTATACAGTCATTACAACAGGTGCTGAATAAACATTCTTTCCAAGTTTTACTTGGATGTCATGAATATAACCGTAATAAAGAAGCCGAAATTATCATGACATTGCTGCAAAGTAACGCGGCAGCGCTGATTATCTTCGGCTCTCAATTGACAGATAAAGCCTACAACAACATTTCTCATATCAATATCCCGATTATCAATGTTGCGGGATCTCATCAACAACAGACGACTATCAATATAGAAACAGATTTTTCCGAAGCTGCCTATACTCTGACTGAGTATATGCTTAACAAAGGTCGGAAACATATTGGCTATATTGGTGCACAAATGGATAACCGTTTACTAAATCAGCAAATTAATGGCTGGAACAAAGCAATGCTACATCACTATCAGAATGCAGACCAAAATATCACTACCCCCGATGCTGCCAGTATGCAATTTGGTCGCCAGGCAATTACTGAGATGTTATTACGGCAACCTGAACTGGAAGGTGTTGTTTGCAGCCATGAAGTGATTGCCTTAGGAGTGATGTTTGAATGCCAACGTCGTCTACTAAAAATACCAGCAGATCTGGCTGTCGCTTGTTTGGAAGGCTCAGATAATTGTGATCACACACAACCAACACTGACATCCATCCGCATTGATTACCCCAAAATAGGAAAAGACACAGGAAAACTACTGGTAAGGTTGCTCAATAAACAAAATGCAGATGAGCCAGAATGTCAAAATAATCAACATCATCTATTTTCGTATAAGTTTGAGCCCAGACAAAGCACTTAGCAGAGATGAAAACGTCAACCCAAGTAGTAGCACAAATTTTAATGAAAGCTTATATACCTGTTATCTTTCAAGTTGCCTCTTTGTTGGCTGCGTTCACTTGCCGCCGCGATCCATCTTGAAATCTATTGGGTATAAAAGCGCTAATTATTTAGCCTGCTGCTTAAATCTGGTGGCTTAAAAGGAAAACCTGCGCAATCTTCAACTCTATTTGCCATATCAGCGATTGTCGTTTCAGCAAGAGCTGTTTCTAGCGCACAAGTAATACGCGAAAACTCATTTTCCAACACCGGGGTAATATTGTGTCCAATATAACATTTAGGATTAGGTTTGGAACGATGCAACGTGAAATACAGAGGGTCTTCAACTGCGCGATAAATATCTAGTAATGAAATTTGCTCCGAAGGCCGGGCCAGTAACGCTCCCCCACCTTGACCCATTTGCGAATAGGTAAGTCCCGCATCTGCCAGAATCCCTAAAAGCCGCCGGACCACGGTCGGGTTGGTATTCACACTTCTTGCGATATCTTCAGAACGTACGGCTTGTCCATGATAAAGCGCAATATCAGTGAGAATATGAATAGCTACAGCAAAACGGGTAGATGTTGGCACCGGAGTATCCTATATACCTAAGGATGTGATTGAAAAACGGCAGAAAACTGGAAAAAAGATTACATAATATGTAACTAATTTTGTCACATAATAAGTAGTGAAATTCAGAATGTCAATCTGTTCAATTAACACCCTCACTCCTTCAGCTCTGCCGTCACATACAAGACCATCTATACCCAATAGATTTCAAGTTGCAGTGCGGCGGCAAGTGAACGCAGCCAACAAAGCAGCAGCTTGAAAGATGAAGGGTATAAATACATACTTCTATACAAGCGTGACCTTTATCCCATTAAGACTTCGTTACATTGACCCCCTTTTTTTAAACTGAATTAGCACGATCAATCTGAAGCGTATCGGAGGTCTGCTGTAATTTTACTAGCTGTTCGCCCTGCACTGTCCATATATGAACGAAACGAGAAATAAATCGTTTTCCATTCTTTACTTTCCCTAAATAATTACCTAAAACAATCACATGATCACCTGACTCGAAAAATTCAGAACTTTCTACAACAAATTCCTCAAAGTCATTAAAAAATGGCACAAAAAAATTATTTAATACGTCATCAATCCCTTCATAAAACCCACCATGTAGAGCGCCTTCGGTAATATCCCAAATAATGTCATCTCCCATCAACGGGCGAATAATATTGATATCACCCATAGACTCGTAAAAACGACGAACAATAGATACATTTAATGAATCTGACATTGATAATTCTCCTTCAAATTATCCTGCTATGAAAAATGGCTGGTTGCTATAAAAAAAGCGAACCGACCTGTATCTTGGGATGTTCAGTGAAAAAAGTCTTAACTATCACCCCTAGAAAATAATGCAAGCATCTTTCATCTTAGGCGATATATTGCGGGTAAGATATCCCCTTACTTAGGTAAGCCTGGGTATATATAGCAGTCATCACATATATTTTGGCGTTTCAAATATCATCTGGTTGGAACACCGAAGTATCGATTTAAGCGGTCCTTTAAAGTATTTCGTTTATTTCTCCCCAATGTTGCCCCGATTGAGTCATTTTTTGAGCCAGAGAACCCGCGCTTTTAAAGTGCTTAGCTCCTCCAACACCAATCAGCCCCGTTGTTACAGCGCTTCCCGATAACAATGGCAAGGCCAAAATACTCCCTTCTGCGGCAACCATAGTCTGGCAAGAGAGTGGCGTATTACCACTACAGACTTTCTGGATTTCGGTTTGCTTTTCCTGTTAATTTCTCAACTATGCCTTGCTTATTCGCTCTTATTCGCTTCTGCTGCCGCCAGTAAATTCGCCAAAGAGTTATTCTCGATTACAACAATTACGTAGAAAAAAATAAAGCCAAACAATATAAAATAACCTAGATAACCATAATAATGTATTTTGAAGACTTATTTCCATTTTTAATAAATTCAAACCAAATTCCAGACATATAAATAACAAATAATATTATCATGGGAAAATTAGCAAGTTTGTTTTTATTAAAAAAACAAAAATCAAAAAAGAGCAATGGAGATTTTACACTTCTTAGTGAAATTTTTTTGCTCAAGCCAAAGTAGATGAAGCATGCAAG
>NZ_LJCS01000105.1:0-7609 GCF_001280945.1 Photorhabdus heterorhabditis
CCCCCTGCTAATCCAATCGGGTCTTAGGCACTATCCCGACGCCATCATACAGTTGAGCGGACCTTTCCCCCTGATTTAGCAGCCTTTTTCTTCGCCACTGTTTCCCACCCTGTTAAAGAACATATCAACTCGCCCCGACGGGCACTTTCCCGATGTTAGCGCATTTTTTCCCCGACGTCAGCGCCAGGTTTCGGCCCGCTTTGCCTGCCAGAACCGGGTTTTATCAAGAACCCGTGGCGGCGGTGCAGCTTGTCTGCGCCGCTGACGCGGGTTGGCCGGGTGCGGGCGGGCCAGGCCCGCAGGTAACGCTTTTTAACAGGGAAGCCCCCCTGGGGGCTGCACGGGGCGGAGATGGCGAGCACGGGGACGAGCAACGGAGCGCAGCGCAGTGCGAGCCGCGCGCAGCCAGTGCAGCAGGGGCGGGGCGGGGGTAATTAACGGCGGAGGCCGCAGGCCGACTGGCTTACCGGTCTGTGGCTGTTGACCTTAACAGGCTGGCGGGCGGGTTTTAGGGCCGATGTTATCACCGGAGCCGCCAGGGACGGCGGCGACTGCGGCGGTGGGATTTTGCACTGCGGCTGACAGCGGAAGGCGTCCGCCTTGCGCGCCACGGGGGCTAAGAAGCTCAACCCGGCGGCCAGCCGCGCACCGGGGCTGAGGTAACCGCGCAGCGCCCTTCGGTGGGCGGCGCCGACATAATGTTTGTTAAGCGCGGCGGGCCGTTCAGGCCCATTGCGCTTAATGCCACATTATGTTGAATGGCGGCTGACCGGCAACACATGTAACAGAGGACACCGGGGTTCAGTGCCGGGCGGCCGTCATTTACCGCCGGCACTCAGAAGGTGGGCAGGCAGTCTGTGCGCAGGGACGCGCGCAGTCTGCCTTTCACTGCACCCCACACGCTCACAGGGAAGCGGCTAACCGTCGAACTGTCCAACCGCACTCAGGTTTCAGGCCGGCTTTGGGTTGTCCGGCTGGTCCCTTTCCGCCTGCTTATCGTCTGGCGTTGCCTGCTTTGACTGCCGTTCTGCCGGGTGGGTCTGCTCATGCACTTCCTTTAAGTGACCGATAGCCACCCGGGTATAGATTTGGGTGGTTTCCAGCTTCTCATGCCCCAGTATCGCCTGGATATGCCGGGTGTCCGCGCCATTCTCTAACATCTGGGTTGCCATGGAGTGGCGAAACAGATGGCAGGCCCCCGGTTTAGTCAGTTGCGCCTGTTTACGGATGCTGTCAGCGGCTATCCAGGTTAACGTGCCCTTTGCCAGTCCCCGGCCTTTCCTGGTGATAAACAGGTGACCACTGTCGCCCCGCCGCGTTAACTCGGGCCGGACACTGAGCCAGCGGCTTAACCAGTGCAGCGCCTGCCCGCCGATGGGCACCACCCTATCTTTACGGCCTTTGCCCTGTCTGACCAGCACCACGCCGCGCCCGAAGTCCACCTCGCTTAACAGCAGGTTGGCTATTTCCATCCGCCGGATACCGGTACTCCACAGTACTTCAAGGATAGCGCGGTTTCTCAGCCCGGTTGGGGTGTTGATATCCGTTGCGGCTAAGACCGTGTGGGTTTCGTCTTCATTCATTACCTGTGCCGGCAGCCGTTTTTCTTCCTTCGGCAACACCAGACTGTCCACCGGGTTATACAGGATATGGTGACGTTGCAGCAGCCAGCGGAACCACTGACGTAAGACACTCAGGCGGTCCCGCTGACTGCCCGGGGTGTAGGGCTGGCCGTCCGCTTTACGGTGGCTTCTCAGCCAGCGCTGGTAACTTTCCAGCAACGGCAGGCTGACCTGTGGTGCGGTCATGACTCCGCGGGCTTCGCACCAGCTGACGAACGGCAACAGCCGTTCTGCATAGGCTTCCTGAGTCCGTTCGCTTAAGCCCTGTCCCTGCACGGCTTCCAGCCAGGCGGCCAGATGCTGGCGTAGGGTGGCGAAGCGGGTGGGTATCGTGGCGTCAGCCTGATTCAGCGTTTCCGTGACAGCGGCGCGCTTTTTTCTGGCCGGCAGGGCCAGCGTGTCTGCCGGGCTGGTCGGGATAGCGTGCTGTTGCTGCAACCAGTCGAACCACTGGCGTAAGGCGCGCAGGCGCAGGCGCTGACTGGCCGGCGTATAGGGCTGCCCGTTGGCCTTACGATACTGAGCAAGATAATGTTGCCAGTTTTCCAGTAACGGCCCGGTCACCTGAGTTGCGGACAGGATACCCTGTTCCTCGCACCAGCTGACGAACGGCATCAGTCGTTCATGACTGGCGGTCTGACTCTTTTGACTCAGCCCCTGCAACAGCAGGTTATCCAGATACGCCGCAAGATGCTGGCGCAGGGTCAGCCCGAGGGGTGCCGATTGATGTTTAGCAGATAATGACATGATGTAATTTCCTGTAGGGAATATAGCGTGTTGTTGTTATCGGTAAAAATCACTACGGTACGATGACTTGATTTTTATATTGCCGGAACAGTCCTTTTCTGTCTGCCCAGACTTGCGAGTCATTCAGCCCTGTGCTACTGCGGCTTGCCGCCGGTTTTGGCGAACCAGACTTGACCCCGACTTGGGGCAGACTTGACCCTGACTTGCCTTCATTTGAGCCAGACTTGCACCCGTCATATTCACACTTTCCTTGCTGGCTTTCGGGTTCGTTGATGAAGGGGCAGTACGGTACGACGGCCTGATTTTTAGGGGGCCGGAACAGTCCTTTTCAGGCTGTCCCGACTTGCGAACCGTTCAGCCCTTTGTCACTGCGGCTTGCCGCCGGTTTTGGCGACCCAGACTTGGCCCTGACTTGGGGCAGACTTGACCCCGACTTGCCTTCATCCGGGCCAGACTTGCACGAGTCATATACACTATTGGCAGCCTGATTTTCCGGTTCAATCAGACCGCACAGGTGAGCCTCCTCCGCTTTATCGCCATTCCAGAGCAGTTCATATTGCAACAGATGGCCGCGACTGCCGCCGTGTGTCAGCAGGTATTCCATGTCACTCAGGCGCTGACAGTGGAGCTTAAGCTGGCTGTCACTCCAGTGGGTATAACTGCGGATATCCCGGCGGGTAAAGCGGATATCTTTCACCGGGCGTTGTTGCTCTGCCATGCTCTCTTTCACCATTTGCTGTATCAGCAGCAACAGTTTCCGGGTCTGGGGCGGCATTTCGTCCAGCGTGCGGCCTAATATCTCGTGGGCCAGCTGGTTTGCTAAGCGAATATCGTCTTTGGTCACCTCGATATATTCAAGCCGTTTGCCCCGGTGTTCCGCGGTCTTCACCTCGCGCTGGTGCTGATGCAGCAGGGCGATACTTTGTATCAGCGTGAGATATTTCATGTGGTCGCGCCGGGTGCGGGTTTTATCGCTCATGAACGTTAACTGTGAGGCATAAGGGTTAACCACATTGAGCGGGCGCAACAGCCGCTGGGCGTTTTGATGCAGTTCGGTGATATACGCCTTTTCATTCTCGGCCAGTAAGCCTTCGAGGGTTTGTTTATGGCGCTGCAAGGCGTGGATAGCTTCGGTCTGCTCCCGCGATTCGTTTACCGTCAGCACCAGACAGCGGTTTAACAGCTCTTCATCGACATCTATTGCGGTGGTGGTGAGCATCAGCATCACCGGCCCTTTCACCGTGTACTGTTTGGTGACCAGATTCCCGCTGGCATCGTCTTTACCGGTGCTGGCAATGGTCAGTTCGCCGTCGCTTTGCAACAGTTTGAGCGCATAGGCGGCCTGCCTGACGCCTTCCTCTTCGGCAATGGCTAAGATTTTATGCTGGAGATTGGTTTCCCCCAGATAGAACAGACTCTGGCCGGTCATGGCGCTGTATTGCAGCCGTTCCTCTTCCGGTATCAGATTGAGGACCGCATCCATTAAGCTGCTTTTCCCTGCCGCCGAACTGCTTTGTATCAGCACGGCCAGCGGACGGTCCAGCTTGCGACTGACGGCGGCTAAGTAACCGGCCAGCAGGTTAGTGGATTCGCCCACCACGCCACAGGCGGCTAAATCAGCGGTGATGCGCTCACTCAGTTTCGGGTCTTGCAGCAGCGCCAGCGCCGCGGCCCGCTGGTCCTCGCTCAGTTCGGGAACCGGTGGGGTTTCGGTTTGTTCACTGACGCCGGCCTGTTGACACTGTTCCAGTACCAGCAACACCTGCCCCAGCGCCCGGCGCAGGTCACCTTCGGCCAGTCCCAGTTCGGTGGCGGCCAGCCGCGCATACCCGCCCCGGCTGCGGGCGCTCATCATGTCCACGCTGTCGGCGAACATCACGCCGCTGTCAGTATCAACGACCTGAACATTCACTTTCACCGCCGCCGCCCCGGCTTTCACCTGTGACAGGCCCCGGATACCCCACTGTTGTGTGCCCAGCGTCAGGGATATCTCGCCGTTAGCGCCGGTTTCCCAGACCACATTCGGCATCGACGGCAACGCCGCTATACCGGCGGCTAATGTGCTGACTGTTTCCGGCACCGGAACCGGCTGATGTTCAGCCAGTGCGGCCCGCTCTGTTGCGGTGGTGGCCTGTACCTCTGCCGCTTCCTGCATCGGCACGGCACTGTCCAGCAACAACCCGAAGGCCCGTTCCGGCTCAGCGACCTGACACAGATAGCCGTTGGCATCCATGCCCTCGGGGAACACCACCCGGAACACGGTGATACCGACGGCGGTGAGTTCTGCGGCCAGTTTTACCGCCGCTTCATTGCCTGCCGGATCATTGTCGTAGGCGATCAAGACCTGCTTAACGCCATGCCGCCGAAACGCCTGCCGCATCTCATCGGTGAAGCCGTTCACCCCATAGGCGGCGGTGACATGGCGGTGACCGGCCACCCAGAACGACAGAGCGTCGATCAGGGATTCACAGAGAATGACCGCCCCTGAACTGATCAGCGCCGGCTCATTCCATATCCCGCCATGTGCGCCGGGAAGGTACAGATGCAGCGGCGTTCCTTTACGTAAACGGTCGGTGATTTTGCGCCCGTATATCTCACGGATCTGGCCGTTCGGGTCGATAACCGGTATGACCAGCGAACCGGTAAAGTGCTCGTGCCCGCTGTCGCGCATCAGCCCCACGGTCCGAAGACGGGCGCGGATCTGTGCGCCGGCCTGCACCGCCTTGATGGGCAGGCGATAGGCTAACGTGCGGTTGGCAAAGCCCAGTTTAAACTGAGCGACTAATTCCGGGTGGTTGAGCCGCCGTTTTTCCAGATAATCCAGGGCTTCGGGGGCATTCAGCAGCGTATGATGGTAGAACCCGACGACCCGACTGAGCAGCGCCTGCCGTCCGGCGTCATCATCGGCCAGCATGGCGGGTTCATCCGGTTTCACCAGCGGCGCCACCGAGGGGTTATCTCCCAGTATCCCGCGCAACTGTTCCACGGCCCGGCGCAGACTTAAGCCTTTGGTTTTCATTACCCAGTCGAGCACGGAGCCGCCGGCATCACAGCCAAAACAGTGATAAAGATTTTTTGCCGGTGAGATAACCATTGACGGGGTTTTCTCCTCATGGAACGGGCACAGCAGTACATAATCTTTGCCGCGTTTAAAGAGCTGTCGCCCCTGTTGCTCCACCACGGCGACTAAGGAGACGGCGGCTTTCAGGTGCTGTAATTCGGCTTCCGGGATGCGGGCCATATCGTTAATCCTTTAAAAAATACGTCAAGGTCTATATTGACCTATTTTAAACAGGACATTAGAATACTTTCAAGAATTAATTTTCAGGAGGGGATTTAGCATGTGGAACAAACAACTAACTTGGCTATGTTTGTCCATGACTGATTTTGGTAAAAACCTCTCATCTATTCGTAAATCAAGGCAGTTAACACAACTGAAACTGGCGGACCTGTTGGATATTCAGCCCCGCATGGTAGGGCGCTGGGAACAGGGGAAAGCCAAGCCTCAGTTTGATTACATCATCAAGCTGGCGCAGATATTAGAGGTCAGTATTGACCATCTGTTACTGGGTGATAAAGGCAGTGCCGCCCCGGAGTTTGATATCAAAAACAAGCGGCTAAAAGAGTTGTGTAAACAGGCCGATGCATTGAAGCCGGAAGATCAGGAAGTGATTTGTCATTTTCTGGATATGGCTATCACACAAGACAAGATAAAGCAGGTGATAAAGCGATAATCTGTTGATATTTAGCGCGGGGATAACGGGCTGGCACCCGTTACCGCCGCTTACCACAGCAACTATAGGAGTAGTGACTATGGCTAAGGTGCATTCTAAGGCAGAAGCGGCGATAAATAAAGCCGTGAAAACAGAACGTTATTACACGGTGGGCTATGTGCCGAACGGAAACAGGGTTAGCAACGCCACCCCGGCGATACATCTTAAGGGGCAGTGGCTGAGACAGGCGGGATTTAATACTGGCGGCCAGATTACGGTGAAGGTGATGGACGGTTGTCTGGTGCTGATCCCTGACAGTGAAGCCACGCAACAACAACATCAACAGTACCAGCGGCAACAGGCCCAACTGCAAGAGATCAAGCAGCAGATGCAGGCGCTGATAACCGGTTTTGCGGGTTAAAGGGAGAGCATGAGATGACAATAGCCATTGAACATTTGCAGGACATTCAGTTAACTCATATTGAAGCGCTGGCCTTAGCTCAACTGGTTAAGCGGCTGTGTTGGTCTGAGATACGGGCCTGTGCGGTGAATGACGAAGAAGCGTATCAGATTAAGGATGCGATTTCTAAGCTTCAATCCGCTCTGGCTTACCGTGGGTATGCGCCACGGTAGATCACAAGAAGGCCGGAAGATCTCAAAGGATCTTTCCGGCTATTTATATTATTCAGTCCATCGTACATCCCAATGCGGTGTAATATCCTCTATTACCATTGTTCTGGCAGAACAATGGAGGTAAAAGTCATTATTTTTTATTGTAATTTCTGTTTTTTCCCTCGTTGATTCAATAATGGGGGCACATTCAAATGCAACTCCTCCCCCATGAATTTCCAATACAGAAACATCAATACATGTCAATGTGATCATAAAACAATTAAACTTTTTCCTCTTCCATTTCTCTGGAATAACTTCTGGTATATTTCTGCTACAGAAAAAAAGTTTTAATCTAGATGTGTCATAATATAAAAATTGTTCAAATTCAACATGTTCCATTGATAGCTCATTATTAAACATGAACTTAATTTTTTCTTTAAAAATAGCATGATCAAACCACATTTACTTGCCTCAAGGAAAATTATAATGTTCTGGTAATCCATCGACACTTTTGTTTCTAAATCCATCTCCAGACGCAGGATTATATTCTCTAGGATTAAAATGAGGCCCCTGATTTCCAGGAGTCCCAGGTGGGCCATATATATGCCCTGCTGAATGTTCCTGTATTACTATTTTGGAGCCATCTGGACGAGTAAAATGATATTCTCTTGACGAAAGAGGATTGTGATTAGCATCCATTATTTGACGATCACTTCTATCAGTCAACGGAACTTTTTTAGTGGCATTAGGGTGCTGATTCATTGGTATTCCCGCATCTCTTTTTGCTGCTCTAAGCGCTGCCTTTCTGGAATTAAATTGGGCATTACACCCAGCAAGACCCAGCGGATCAATCCACGACACCGGATTCGGCACGTACGCATACAGGTTCAGACCCCCTGCTAATCCAATCGGGTC
>NZ_LJCS01000106.1:0-7527 GCF_001280945.1 Photorhabdus heterorhabditis
AACTTGAACGTCTTCACGACACCACTCGTGATGGTCAGGTACGAGACAGAATAAAAGCGATCCTTCTGGCTTCTGAAGGGGGGAGTTCTGTGATGATAGCCCAGGCATTGCGACTCCATCAGACCACCGTTGACCGCCATATCGGTGATTACCTCAATCAGGGGAAACTTCAATCTGATAATGGGGGGTCTGATAGTTTACTTTCTTAAGAACAAACTAATTTTTTAATCAATCACTTATCTCAACATCTTTTCCATCACACCCATGAAATCGTGGCCTATGTTGCTCAGCTCTGGAAGATGACCTTTAGCATTCCCGGCATGAATAAATGGCTACACCGTCAGGGGTTTTCTTATAAAAAACCTTGTGGTGTCCCTCATAAATTCGATGCAGAAAAACAGCGACAATTTATTGAATATGACGAAAATCTTAAAGTTACCGCGAAAGACGAACCCATCCTTTTTCTTGACGCTGTTCACCCGACGCAAGGCACTAAACTCAGTTATGGCTGGATGCGAAAAGGTGAGAAAAAAACCGTCAAGACAACAGGAAGCCGGACTCGCCTGAATATATTGGGCGCGCTCAACCTGAATGCCATTGGTCGTACGGTGTTCCAGGAATATCAAACCATCAACGACTACAACATTTGCTGTTTTTTCAATGAAATAAGAAAGTCTTATCCTGACTATCATCAAAAAATTCACCTTATTGTGGATGGGGCGGGTTACAACAAAGCTCATCTCGTGAAGGAGTGGGCTTATGTTAGCAATATTGAGTGACATTACCTTCCTCCCTATAGCCCAAATTTAAACCCGATAGAACGATTATGGAAGGTCATGAATGAACAGGTTCGAAATAACCGTTATTTCGCGGATAAACATGAATTTCGAGACAACGTTTTCAAATTTTTCACCACAACGCTACCGGATATAGCGGACTCGCTGATGTCTAGAATTAACGACCATTTTCAGGTGCTAAAAACTGCATCTTGAAGTTTCTTGGGTATATACCTCTTTTCGCACAGAGCCATCCGTCTGTCACATCTTGGGCTTCTTACTGGTGAAATATTTAACTAACTGTTTTAAAAATTAAAACAGCGGGCTTGTTTTGGTTATGTTTTAGTTTTAACCCCCGCAATATAGCAGTATCATTTTCAGACTAATCCACTTTCCCTGTTTCTCATTGCCATCTTTCGGTGTATGCGAAAAGTCATGTTTAAGGTTACTACCCATGGAGTTATGGATATTCATAGCGGTGATTTATGTTATTTACCTATTGTTTTTCAAAAAGAAAAAACATAAATCTGCAGTAACTTATTCTCCAAAACCAGCGAAAGCGCCCCCTAAAGAATGGCTTGCTGACATCAAGAAACAAGAGGCTATTGTGCAAGATGATGAAAGTGAGGATGACAATCTGGCCACTTTTACACTCAGCAGTGGCCGGAGTGTCGAATTCCGCATAACGCCTGTTGAACATCCGAAAAATTCAAAAACGGCAGATGCCCTGGCCCGATGGGTGCAGATGGGGGAGGGGATTGCTGTAGGTGGTGTAGAAATTTTCGGTGGTCACTTCTACTTCGGCCAGCGGATGAAGCCCGCAGGGAAGAATTTAACCGGCTATTACGACGATGGAAGCGAGGCATCACTAGTTGATGGCTCGTGTAAGATAAAGCCCACTTCATATCTTTACGAAGACGGTTCATTAGGATACTGGCCCAGTTTTTCCTCCCTTACCCCAGAAGCTCGCGGTGCGTATGTAAGTTGGCTTGCTAGTGATAGGTGCGACCCATCGTGCCCTATAGGCTACGTTTTTATCTATCTGTACGGCCTGGAAAGAAGAGCGCTTGTTGACTCCAGAAACGAAAATTTACCTGACGTTGAATTCCGTAACCTATTCAATGAAGTCTGCCGGTTAAGATCGGTATTCAGTGAGAACCGCTCCTTCCGTGGATATTCGTCCCAATTACTCGAAGCCATGTCTATTCTGCGTCCGGACATGGATTTAGCCACTGCTCTCGACCGCGAATCAGGTTTTAGCAATGGCATGCATTTTAAGCTGGCTCTGGCAAAAGCTGTGGATCAAGGAGTGCCTGTATCAGCCGAACTGGCACTGACCTGGGTAACAAACCATACCGAGTATGCGCTACGAACCCCCGCTCGCCGCTGTGCCAAAGAGTTTGCTGTGCTTTTCAAACGGTGTTACACCCTCAAATATGGTGAAGGGATGGTCGTCAAGGCGAATAAAACGCGCCTGCGGTTGGATTACACCCCTGCAAGCCCTAGTTTGCGAGGTGTTCGGCTTCCTGTACCCGACTTGCCAGACCCAAGTGCATTGAAGGGGCCCGTCCAGAAAATTACGACCCTTGCAGATGTCTGTACTGATGAACTTGATGCTTACAGTCGCTACCTCGGCAGGAAAGGCACGTCAACAGATGATACTGCCGCAATTATGTTGCTGCCTGCAGAGATCGTTAATGAAAGCGCAGAAAAAGTATTAAGCTCATTCAAACGCTGGGCTGATGAGGTGATACTCGGTAACGAAGGGTTAGCCCCGGTTGCTGACTTCTGGGCACATATGAATGCCATCTGTCCGGCGAAGATTAATAAAAAAGAGGCTGACTTGATGCAGGCTTTTGCACAGAAGATGGGTTACTGCCTGGCACCTGACCCGTATTACCACCATGTGAAGGCAGAAGTTGATGGTAGTCTGGTTCTATTCCCTGCCGGTGAAGGTGCGCGCTTCTCACCTTCTCCAGAATTTATCTCAGCGGTAATGACGCTCAGATTAGGCGTGATGGTAGCCTTAATCGACAACACACTTGATCAAGCTGAAAAGAAAGTGCTGGAGAATGCCATCAATAATAATACTGGTTTCACCGATGCTGAAAAACGCTCTCTGCACGCGTATTTAACTTGGCAGCTTCATACTCCGGCCAATATGGCGGGGATGAAAAACAGGATTGCGCTGCTGAGCGCGGCGGAAAAATTAGCAGTGGGTAAGGTTATCGTAAGTGTTGCCTGCTCAGATGGCAGAATCGACCCTGCTGAAATCAAACAGCTAGAGAAGATGTATTCAAGCCTGGGGCTGGATCCTTCTACTGTCGCTGGCAGTATCCATCAGCATTCCACAGCTGAAATTACTCCCGTTTCATCTGCACCAGTAAGTCAGTCTATTGCAGAGTTCACTCTGGATGCTAACGTACTGGCACGGCACGAATCGGCCACAGATGATGTCCGTAAGTTACTGAGCACGATTTTCAATGAAGACGAACCGGATCAGCCA
This sequence comes from Photorhabdus heterorhabditis, assembly GCF_001280945.1. Taxonomy (NCBI): domain Bacteria; kingdom Pseudomonadati; phylum Pseudomonadota; class Gammaproteobacteria; order Enterobacterales; family Morganellaceae; genus Photorhabdus; species Photorhabdus heterorhabditis. The sequence continues at coordinate 3,283 of NZ_LJCS01000106.1, forward strand.
GAGAGCGCTCCTGTCCCCTTAATGGAGAAAGTGGGGCTTGACTCTGCACATAGCCAACTTTATCGCAGGTTGCTGGAGAAGGAACAGTGGTCCCGCAAAGAGGCGACAGAGTTGTGCGGTAATTGGAATTTGATGCTCGGCGGTGCGCTGGAGGTGATCAATGACTGGTCCTATGCAGTGGTTGATGCGCCAGTGCTGGACGATGCCGATGATGATATCTGGGTAGACCTTGAAATTGCCAAAGAATTAGAGGGATAGTTAATGTCTGTAACACGCATAAGAGCTAAAGAACGCGACGCTATTATTCAGTCATTGAAGTCAGGCGTAACGCCAAGGATAGGTATTCAGCATATCCAGGTTGGCCGCGTGAATGAGATAACTGCTCTCCACCAAGATATTGAGCGGATTGCGGACGGCGGCGCAAGCTTCAGACTTATCATCGGTGAATACGGGTCTGGCAAAACGTTTTTTATGAGTGTAGTGCGCTCTATTGCGCTGGAGAAAAAGCTGGTATCAGTCAGTGCCGACCTTTCTCCAGACAGACGTATTCACTCATCGGGAGGTCAAGCGCGTAATCTCTACTCAGAGCTTATGAAAAACATGTCCACCCGAAACAAACCGGAGGGCAATGCGTTACTTAGCGTTGTGGAAAGGTTCGTCACTGAGGCAAGGAAGGAAGCAGATGCGGACGACTCCTTGGTTTCATCGGTTATTCATAAACGCCTGGCTGCTTTGTCAGACATGGTCGGCGGATATGACTTTGCGAAGGTCATTGATGCATTCTGGCGCGGACACGAGCAGGATAACGAAACGTTAAAATCCAATGCCATTCGCTGGCTGCGGGGAGAATACACTACCAAAACCGATGCCCGTAACGATCTCGACGTCCGGACGATTATCTCAGACGCTTCGTTCTATGATGCGTTGAAGTTGATGAGCCTTTTTGTCCGTCAGGCAGGCTATGCCGGTCTATTAGTCAGCCTTGATGAAATGGTGAACCTATATAAGCTGAATAACACGCAAGCAAGAACAGCGAACTACGAACAGATTCTGCGGATCCTGAATGACTGCCTACAGGGCTCTGCCGAGAATATTGGTTTTATCCTTGGGGGTACTCCCGAGTTCCTGTTTGATCCGCGTAAAGGACTTTACAGTTATGAGGCGCTGCAATCGCGTTTGGCTGAAAACCGGTTTGCACAGAAAGCAGGGGTGATTGACTACTCGTCACCCACGCTGCATCTTGCCAGCCTCACCCCTGAGGAACTGTATATTTTACTGAAGAATCTTCGCCATGTTTATGCGGGCGGAGAGCCCGAGAAGTACTTGGTGTCAGATGACGCACTTACCGGTTTTCTACACCACTGCAGTAAAACCATTGGGGATGCTTACTTCCGTACTCCCCGTAATACCATCAAAGGTTTCCTCGACATGCTGGCCGTGCTGGAACAAAACAGAACGATAAACTGGCAGACGCTTATTTCGGGTGTGGCGATTGAAGATGACAGGCCCAGCGATATGGATAACCCCATTGAGCAGGAAGAAGATGATAACGGCTTGGCCAACTTCAAATTATGAGCAGCGCGTACGATAATCTCGATCCCCGCGTCCGTAGGTGGGTTTATGAGCAGGGCTGGTCTGTATTAAGGCCCCTGCAAGAGAGCGCTATCCCGGCAGTTTTAGCCCGTGACCGAGATGTGCTAATTAGTGCAAGTACGGCAGCGGGTAAAACAGAGGCTTTCTTTTTGCCTGCCTGTTCAGCGGTTGCAGATCTCACCAGTGGATTTGGTATTGTCTATATCAGCCCGCTTAAAGCATTGATTAACGATCAGTACCGTCGTCTTGAGAGCCTCGGCGAAGCGTTGGATATGCCGGTGACGCCTTGGCATGGGGATGTACCGCAAAGCAAAAAGAATAAGATCCGTGCTAACCCATCTGGCATCCTGCTCATCACACCGGAGTCACTCGAGTCTTTACTCATAAACTCATCAGGCTGGCTCAAACAGGCATTTTCGTCAGTTGCTTTCATTGTGATTGATGAGTTTCACGCCTTTATTGGTTCAGAGCGGGGTATGCAACTGCTTTCTCTGCTCAACAGAATTGATCATGTTCTGGGACGCCACACAAATCCTGTCCCCCGAGTTGCGTTGAGTGCCACACTGGGCGAGTTGGATAAAGTGCCTGAACTGCTGCGCCCGGATAAGCGTCTGCCCTGCGTCACGGTGACAGACAGTAATAGCACGGCCACACTGCAGGTGCAGGTAAAAGGTTATCTGGAGCGGGTGATCGAAAAAGGAGAAGAACTTCAGAGCTCAGCCGAACAACAAGTTTGCTCTGACATTTTCAGACTCTGCCGTGGTGACTCCCACCTGGTCTTTGCAAACAGTCGAAAGCGTACTGAAGGCATTGCGGCAACGCTGGGCGATATGTGTGAGGAAAATGTTGTTCCCAATGAATTCTTTCCCCATCATGGATCCTTGGCCAAGGAATTACGCGAGACCCTTGAAGCCCGTCTACAGAAAGGGAATTTGCCCACAACAGCTGTTTGTACGATGACGCTTGAATTGGGTATTGATATCGGTAAGGTGCAGTCGGTTATACAAGTAACGCCTCCGCATTCTGTTTCTAGTCTGCGTCAGCGTATGGGGCGTTCAGGGCGGCGCGACTCCCCATCGGTGCTTAGAATGCTAATTACTGAACATGAGCTTACAGCAACCAGCAGCATCGTGGACCACCTGCGGCTTCAGTTGGTCCAGTCGATGGCGATGATCAGGCTGATGATCTCTAAGCAATGGTTCGAACCTGCTGATTTACGGCAGAAGCATTACTCCACGCTGCTGCACCAGATTCTGTCAATTACTGCGCAATGGGGCGGAGTTCGTGCTGATCAGCTCTGGTCACAACTATGCCAGACAGGTCCGTTCCGAAATGTCGATTTAGACGATTTCAAAAGTTTGCTAAAGCATATGGGGGCATGTGGCCTGCTCACTCAACTTGCTAGCGGTGAAATGGTTGTCGGGGCAGAGGGAGAGAAACTGACTAATCACTACACATTTTACGCAGTGTTCAATACGCCAGAGGAGTTCCGCATTGTCACGGGAAGCCGAACCCTTGGCACAGTGCCTGTGGACTCACCGCTTCTGCCTGATCAGCATATAATCTTTGGTGGACGACGTTGGAAAGTTACAGAGATCGAGGTGGAAAAAAAGGTTATATCTGTTGAGGCGACCAAAGGTGGCCAGCCGCCACAATTTAGTGGTGGAGGGATGTCTGTTCATGATGTTGTTCGCAAGGAAATGCTCGCTATCTACAGGGATAATGATTACCGTATCGCGGTAGGTAACAAGAGAGTTGATTATGCTGATACCGCAGCCAGAAGCCTCTTTGCGGAAGGCAGTAGCAACTTCCAGCGTTACAACCTCCAAAACGCCCATTTTATTGCCAGCGGTCAGCACTGTTACGTGCTCCCTTGGGTGGGAGATAAAGTCGTCAATACGATAACGGCCTTGCTCATGCGCTGTGGCTTTAAAGCCAGTTCATTTGCAGGTGTTATAGAGATAGAGGACTCAAGCGTAGCCTCAGTCCAGCATGTGCTTAAAGAAATGCTATTCTCGGGCTTACCTTCAGATTTTGAGCTTGCTGCTGATGTTCCAGAAAAGTATCTGGATAAATATGACGAATATCTACCAGAGCACCTGCTTGCCAAAGGATATGGGGCAAAGGCGTATGACATCGAAGGCACGCGCATCTGGCTGCAGGAAAATCTTCAGTAATCTGGCTTCGTAATCAGGGTATAAATAAATTATCTATACCTGTTATCTTTCAAGTTGCTTCTTTGTTGGCTGCACTCACTCACCCCAGTCACATAGTTATCTATGCTCCCGGGGATTCGCTCCCTTGCCGTCGCGATGCATCTTGAAATCTATTGGGTATATACCCTGAGTTTTTTATTTCCCTGTGGATTTACTAGGCTTTAACTCCGGAGTATTACCAGGAGTATCTTTATTATCACGTCGACGTTGATCCGGTTTTCCTGTCGATTTAGCAATTGGTTTAGGACCAGGTTTAAGACCCATAATAGTTATCCTTTAAAGGTTTAAGAGGGAAGCCCTCTATATTAATATTTAACCCGAATTCTGCTTAAGCCGTCATTGAGAAATCTTCTTCTGAGTAGAAAACTTTCAGTGATGGTTTTTTCAATTTAAGGCAGTAAGCAATCAGTCCACCTAAAACGGTCAACATAAATCC
>NZ_LJCS01000107.1:0-7309 GCF_001280945.1 Photorhabdus heterorhabditis
CTCTTAAGCAGGCAGACGAGGCGGATGATTGGCCTTTATGACGGCCTAGTTATCAAGGCAATAAAACGCCAGATTGGTTAAAAAATATACTTAGCGTGCGTTTTCGTACGGTTGGGCTTCAGACCCCCCCTTAAATAAAAAATAAATCACACGCTGTCAATATATCGCTAACAGGGTGAGGGCGGCCATCTCATTACTGTGGGGCATTTATGTAGCAAAGCAGCTAAAGAAGCCACTTTAACGTATAAGTATTCATGGGCCGATAATGGGTAATAGTCCGGTTGAGTTGCCCACTTTACCGCTAAATAACTCAAGTGCCCCAGACTTTTTTATGCTCTCCCGTTTACTGCTCCATTGCTCCCGAAACCCCTATATTCAGTTTAGGCATTAATGCTAATGTACGCATACATTAGCATTAATAGGTGGGTCATCCCGTCCCGGCATCGGCATTTTTGGACGCCCTGATTTTCGCCTGATAACCGTGCTTGACTCTCTCAATATTCGCCAGGGTGGTTATCCAGTAGCGTTGTGCGGCGGGGCGATATCTGGCGGCAACCTGTTCTATGACATCTGGAGCGCTGTCAGTACTGCGATGAATGCGGCCCTTCTGCCCGAAGACGGAAACGATAATTGCCTGGCTCCCCGTCCTGCCGAACAGCGCGTTACATAGCCGCTTCACGACCAGCGGGGTTAAATCTGGATCAACTTCCGGCGCAACAGTGTCTAAGATGAATCGCAGCATTTCAGACGTTTTGTAACGCTTTACCGCCGCAGCGAGGCGGGCTGCACGCTGCGGCGCTTTCCAACCGTCGTTACTGTATTTTGCAAGTTCGGCATGGTAATCCGCCTTCAGTTTCTCCTCCGTGTAGCATTCGTTCATGTAAAAAAAGGCTCTAGCCTGCTCTGTTGCTGATTCTTCCATGTAAATCTGCCTTAATTAACGCTAGTGTACACATACATTAGCATTAATACATAACCTGAGCAAGCCTTACTCAGTAAATCACTGTACTGACGATGCGGAGTGTCAAATTATGTCCAATCCGCATTTCTGAAAACCCTTTCCCCTACTAGCTCTATATCGCCAGAAATGGCGTGGATAGATGGACACAGTTTGTATAAAAATGCTAATGTATGCGTACATTAGCATCATGGGTTTTTTAGTGGAAGTACAATGCCGTACAAACGGTGAATAGGTTTACCGTACAATATTTCTTCGTATTCAAACTAACCCATATTATATAAAAATTGTTCTCCAAACTTTTCATAGGCAAAAGATAGTTAAAGTGAGCGTTAAAGTATATTCGCCTGTAAGGGGCGAAAGAATGTTTCAGAAGACATTAGGAGTTGATGCGCCCCGAAGCGGAGCATTACTTGTCTTTAGTAAGTAATGCGACTGAGAGCGAAATAGAGAGCCTCGATACCCCCCCGCCCTGCTAAGCTGTGAGCGAAGCGAACTAAATGGCACGATATGATAGCAGTGGAGATGTTGGATGGTCGGAGACGAAAGGATGTTGAAGCAACTGATTGAAAATCGGTTAGTTATTTCTTTATTTATTGTAGGTATTCATTACATCTCCTTTCTGAGCGACAGCAGCGAAGCTGCTTGTAAGCGAAGTCATTATTATTTGTTTTTTGTAGTTGCAGGGGAGCGTTGTTGAGCTCCCTGCTAACTCCCTTGTTAAAGGGTCGTTTAGTTCAGAAATAAAGATCGAATTTAATATGATTTTCTTTATATAGTTCGAAGCTAATAGTTTTATTTTTAAACTATTCTAATTTAATTGACTATAATTTAATCTTTACCAATGTTTGTCACTTAAACAATCGTTATTTTAGTGTTTTCCCCATGAGGGGGAAGCATAAAAAACAACCAACCATTGATTTCAGACAACACGAGAACCGCCAGTAAAGGTGGTTTATGTTAATTAGACGGGTTATTTGTCTGGTAGATGCTTTACATACACCTGATATAATTCATCATTTGAAAGATCGGGATATTTACTTTTAATATCTTTTTCAAAAGATAACCTTTGGGCTAATGGCTGTTGTTGCACCCAATTTTGGTATTTCTGCCAATAAATTCTTCTTTCATCAGGAACAGGCTCTGTCGCTTTAATCAGCTCTTTTCGTTGTTCTGTTGCTTTTATCGCATGTTGACGTTCACTCTCTAATTCTTCATCATTTCCTATCACTAATCGTTTTAGTTTTTGAAGTAGCTTCTTTAGAGAATGTTTATTATCAAGCGATGCCACATTAGAACGCGCTAAACGTAAAACATGTTGAGCATAGACCTGATCATAAGACTTTCGGAGCCCTTTTTTCTCCATCCAGCGCTTAAAGCGTTTGAGAATTTCTCTCATTTCAGATAGAGCAAAACCAAGCCCCATAAAAAATTCAGGTCGAATCCATATACGCATAGCTTTATGTTGTTTACTTTCATGATCAAAATCACGGTCTATGAGAATTAGATTAGCGTCTTCCCAATCATTCAGAGCATGTAATATTGGATCATAGCTTTTACGACCATTCTCATAACGATAGAGTTGGCCGCAAAGTTCAGCCAACTTTTCAACTGAACACATGACCTCAAAGAGATATTCATGATTTGGGTTATAGTCAGCATAAGCAATCATTGCTAAGGCTAACTCAGAAAAGGTTTCCCGACGTTCAGAACGCACAGAAACACGCTGATTACGGTTACAACGTAATTTATAGATAAAAGAATTACGATTCCAATCGTGTACTTTTAATGCTCCCGCCAAACGACGAACAAACACTATATCAGGTAAGCCACCTGTATATTTCGGGGTATAGTGACGATGGATCTTTGTTTTGTTATGTGGCTGTTCTAGATTATCCACCCCGACCTTCACTTAAGCCGGTCATAGGGTATTGCATTCTATTAGACATGAATTTATACTCTTCTATACAAAGCAATTTCTAGTAGTTCTAGTAGCCCCGTACTCTGTGACATCCGGCAAGTTGAAACAGATTGCGGGGTTTTCCTTTTAGTCGGCTATAGCTCATGCTGACACACTTTCGGCTATGCCTATCAAGCTGGTAAGAATCTAACACTTCAAACAAAGATGATCAACAATCTACTTCCAACTTTTTCTAGCTTGCTCAAGTAACATTGTCAGATAAGCAGACTGTGAAAAACCTTCTTTTTTGCAAAAAATGACCAATTCTTCTTTAAGTTCTTGGGGGATAAAAACCCTTAGCTCTTTTTCATGACTGGCTAACTTTTTCTGTTTATACTTAATATTATGTTCATTTTGTGTAAGGGGATTACCCTTCCTATATTCACGCATTTTTCTAGTTTTGTTCGATTCCGACATGACATCCCCCCCCCACTGCCTCTACCTACAAAAACAAAATTGTCTGTATGATATGATAGATCCTTGATTTTGCACATACTTTAAAAATCTATATCGGGGGTTAATCATAACTAGAAAAGTTAACAGAATGGGATTTATCTACACATGCTGGTACCGGTGAGCAGCCAGAATGACCATATTGATGTAATTGGGGTTACCTGGATTTAAAGAAGAGCAGGGGAAAATTGCGCAGGAATTTACGGTTTGCGTAACGCTTTTTTCGTCCTCGCTTCGCTGCGGGGCTTCCGGCGCGTTGCGCCTCCCATGCCCTGACTGGCATGAAAAAAAGGGGCGCTATGCCCCTTTCCGATTAAAATTTCTTGTACACGTCTTTGCGGTGTCCAACGCTCAATGCAATAACCAGCAGCTTTTCATCTTCTATCGTGGCAATGAGACGGTAATCTCCGATGCGCCAGCGGATAAATTCGGCTTTATCACCTTTCAGGATTTTACCCATCAGGCGGGGATTCACCGCGTTGTTAATATGCGTCTCTATGTACTTCTGGATAACTCTCTGGTGTACCGCGTCGATTTTCTTAAACTCTTTGACAAACCGCTTTGTGTACTCTGTCCGGTAGCGTGTCATACCTCACCACCTCAAACAGATTTAAACAGTTCGTCATGGCTGATTGTCGTTTTATCACTGAGATAGTCCTCATAGCTTTCAGTGGCGAGTTGTAAATCTAACTCGTCCTCGATTTTTTCCCTTACTGCACTTTTGCACAATTCGCTGAATGTTATCCCTTTGCCGTTCGCGTAGGATTCAAACAGGTGAAAATCTTCGTCATTCAACCGAATTGCTTTTGTCAGGTTTTTGTTCATATCCGCCTCCTTATTTATTGTTATACAATGTATAGCAGCAAATAAGGAGCGTCAATAAAAAAGGGGCTTTATGCCCTTTCATTGCAGGATTACCCATTGAAGGAGAGCATAAAAAACCGTGGGGCACTTATGCCGCAATTTTTTCTGCCCAAGAGTGCTCCGCTTCGTCACCTAATTTTATGCCCGGATACCAATGCTCAAATTGGGTTTTCAAATCATCATTCAGTACGGCTGTACGGGTCTGGAGTAAGTAATGCGCACCTTGCTGGCTCCACTGCATCTGCTGTTTTTTCACCATCCGTTTGGCAATCACTTCATTGATCGTCGATTCAACAAATGAAGAGGAAATGGGTTCACCATAGCGATACATTTCACCGTAATTCGGGATCATCATGCCGTTATTTTCGATATAGGTGTACATTTCATCAATATGTTTTGACAAGGATTTCTTATTATCATAATGCGAGATGTCCTCATCACACATCACAGCACAATCATCCAGGTGTTCTAATGCCTTCATCACATTGCCATGCCAGAGATACCATTTTGTACGGGTTAAAGCGGCCAGCAATTCTTCGCCGAGTTCCGGGGCGTTTTTCGATACCCCTCTGGCATATTGTTTTAATACGGTCAGCCGCATCGTGATATGAAACCAATCCAGTACGTGCTGCGATTCGGGGTACAGGTTAAATTGCAAATCCCTGAGATTATCGGCCCCATCCGATAAGAAAGTAATTTGTTGATTCATCTGCATGCCCTGTGCAGATAACTGGGCAATGAGTTTTTTTCTGGGATGATTTTCCAGACATTGCACGAAACCAAAGCGTTTGGTCGGGACATTCGTCGCAAATGATTTGCCGGCAATGACTTCGAAATGGTGTTTTCTGTCGTCCCGGTTTCTGACGTAGCTGCCATCAATGCCCACCGTTATTGGTTTTCCCGGTTTGGGTAATTTTCCCCATTCACGGGGAGCACCGGGGAGAAAATCTGGCACTCCCTCTAATTCAGCCTCTTGTTTTTTGGCCGTCTGACACAGGTGATTTCTGACGGTGGCGGCATTACAGTGTTTTCCCACTGGCAGAACATCTTTGAGCAGGCTGGCAGTCAGTCCATAAGACATCAGTGACGCCCACCGGGTTTCTATATATCTGAGCTCCGGGTGAGTATGCGTATCACACCAGTGGTTGAGCAGACTAACGGTTTGGTTTGAATGTTTCTCACACGCACACCGGTAAACCCGAAATCCCGCTACCGGGATAATACCAAATAAGGTTCGATACTGGATGATTTGTTTGCCTTTTATCCGGCGATTTCGTTGACAGCAAGGACAAGCACGGTGTTCATCCAAATATTCCGCCACCTGTTTCTGGATCACAGATTGCTGGATAGCGTTCAAAAGTAATTTCGATTCAGACAGGGAAAGTCCAAGGTCATTGGGGGCATCGGACTGTTTTTCTATCGTGAATAACGTCTCAGTATGGCGATGACCCGATTTATCGACCATCGCGATTTGGATTGTGAATTGCATGGTGCTGTCCTCCCGGGGCTGCGGCTACCGTGTTCCCCCGTTTTTTAGCTGGTGACGCAATTTATAGTACGTAGAAACACCTAACCCTACGTTATCGCAAGCCAGCTTTAACTTGATACCTTTCGCTCTTAACGCGTCTATTTGAGGTAATTTACTGATCTCCGCCGGCGGCCTGCCCGTTCGTTCTCCACGTTGTTTTTTCGCGGCAATTCCTTCGGTTTGCCTTTCTCGAATGAGTGCCCGTTCAAACTGACTGAAGGCCGACATCATATGCAGTTGCAGCTCTTGCATAGGTGTACCCTCGTTGGCACTAAACGTGAGCTGTTCTTTCAGAAAGATCAGTGTAATACCTTGTTCGCGTAAACGCAGGGTCAGAGTACACATGTCCATCATATTGCGGCATAACCGATCGATGGAGTGAACAACTATCGTGTCGCCGGTTCTGACCTGTTGAAGCATATTTTGAAGCTGTGGCCGGTTGATGTTTTTCGCACTGGCCTGTTCGATATAGATTTTGTCAATTTTAATACCGGATGCAGACAGTGCCTCTTTCTGGCGATCAATTTGCTGGTCAACCGAACTCACCCGGATATAGGCATAGTGCATACTACCCTCAACAGTCTTTAAACCTGATAAAGGTTTGTAGAATACTCTATAAAATTGACTTTTTCTAGGTTTATAGAGATATATAGCCTTGTTTTTAGCCCAAATGAAAAGGTATACCTTTAGGGATACCGATCACTCTATCCGCTACAGCCCTGTTACGATGGGTTCCAGCTCCGGTGAGTCAAGGTCAAGTTTGCTCAATTGTTGGTTAACCTTTTGTCGGTTGAATCTGACGGCATCAAGCGCATCAACCCATGGCCGAATGTCCCCCACTGTTGTCGTTTCGTTGGCATGAGCAATGGCGTCAAGCAGTGCCAATGTCTTATCGTATTCATCGGCTAGGGTTGCCCCAGGCATTCTGTTTCCGGCCAAACAAAAAGGGGATGTTAGAGTAGAATTTTCGAGAATCGTTTCAATACGGATATCGTGCAGCCAATTTTCAAAGAAGTTGTATTCGTAAGTAAAACGATCTCCGGTATCAAATTCAAAGTCATCAAGCGTAATTTGATAAGGATTATCAGAAAAACCAATCCCACCGGAATAGGGAATGCCGTAATTTTTGCCATAAATACGGAATTGATGCAGATGATCATCCTGCCATCCCTGCGCGATCTGAATGATATAGTGAAAAGCCGCTAAGGAAGTCCCGCCTGACAATCTGAATCGGCGCCAGACCATTGGACTGATACCTCGAAGGGCGATTTTCACAATATAAGTTTTCATGGTGAGGTGTTTGATAGAATTATGTTCCTTTGCTCATTCTATCGCCGATTTAATACTGTGCCCCACAGTAATGAGATGGCCGCCCTCACCCTGTTAGCGATATATTGACAGCGTGTGATTTATTTTTTATTTAAGAGGCCACCATCATGAACACTATCGCATTGATTGGCATCGATCTTGGCAAGCATTCCTTTCATATCCATTGTCAGGATCAATCAGGAAAAGCGTTGCTGCGTAAAAAATTCACCCGAACTAA
>NZ_LJCS01000108.1:0-7014 GCF_001280945.1 Photorhabdus heterorhabditis
GGGGGCAAACAAGATTCTATCAATATCCAAGCATCATCAGAAATGTCGTAACGTGCCACTATTTTGTTCCTGCATCGAAATCAATCAGATAATAATACTATTAATTGATATTAAGGGACACAGCCTAACCTTTTCGCTATCTTAGGATTACGTGCAATGTATTTCCTATTGGCAGGAGTGGCGGAGAAATTCACAATGTTGAAATATGGTTTGTCAGTTATTTTGGTATTTATTGGTATTAAGATGCTGATAATGGATGTTTATCATATTCCTATGGTGGTTTCTCTAGGAACGATAGCGGGTATTTTGGTAGTAACAATGATTATTAATATTTGGGTAAATAAGCGCGAAGCCAAAAAGCTCTAGTAATCAAGCAACTATTTTTTAATAGGAAACCATATCTTTCTGAATAAGGGGATATGGTTTTTTGTCTTAACTTGCTGAAAAGTGGTTAAACATAGAAATAAATAATTGTGTTTTATAAATGTATAAATTGCCGTTTTGATCACACAAATGTAAGTATATTGTTAATAAGTGCCGGCTGGGTTGTATATTTTAACTGTTGCTGTTTTTCACCATTCTTGGCTTCCCTATACTGGGGAAGCAAATACAAAAAATATAGATTTAACAGAACTGTTAATAAAATGGGTTAACTATGGAAAAACAAAAGAGTGGCTTCGTGCATTACTTTACACAGGGGAGCCTGGTTAAACAAATTTTGGTAGGTTTAATAGCAGGGATACTGCTAGCGTGGCTGGTGCCTTCGGTTGCTAAGTCAATCAGTTTGCTTGGGATGTTGTTCGTTGGTGCTCTGAAAGCAGTAGCACCGATATTGGTATGGGTTTTGGTGATGTCTTCAATTGCTAACCATAAAGAAGGTCAGAAAACCAATATTCGCCCAATTCTTATCCTCTATATCTTGGGTACTTTTTCCGCTGCATTGGTTGCTGTGGTTGGTAGCTTTATGTTTCCGTTACAACTGGTATTGGCTGTCAATGATGCTCAGATGTCTCCTCCTGAAAACATTATGGAGGTGATTAAAGGGATGTTGGTGAATGTTGTTGCTAATCCGGTGAATGCATTACTGAATGGTAACTATATCGGCATTCTGGCTTGGGCTATTGGTCTTGGTATCGCACTGCGTCATGCAACGGACTCAACTAAATCCCTGATTCATGATATGTCTGAAGCAGTTACTCAGGTTGTTCGGCTGGTCATTCGTTTGGCACCGATTGGTATTTTTGGTCTGGTGTCTTCAACAATTGCAGAGACTGGCTTTAAGACGTTGTTGGGGTACATCTATCTGCTAATTGTACTACTGGGTTGTATGCTGGTTATGGCACTTGTTGTAAACCCATTGATTGTTTACTGGAAAATTCGTCGTAATCCTTATCCTCTGGTATTTGCTTGTCTGCGTGAAAGTGGTGTAACTGCATTTTTCACTCGCAGTTCGGCTGCAAATATTCCGGTGAATATGGCTATGTGTCGCCGTATGAATTTGCATGAAGATACTTATTCTGTTTCCATCCCTTTGGGGGCAACGATCAACATGGAGGGGGCTGCGGTAACTATCACTGTATTAACTCTGGCTGCGGTAAATACGCTTGGGATGCCGGTTGATCTACTTACATCATTGCTGCTAAGTGTGGTGGCAGCAATTTGTGCATGTGGTGCTTCTGGTGTGGCTGGTGGTTCCTTATTGCTGATCCCTCTGGCTTGTAGCATGTTTGGTATTTCCAATGAAATTGCTATGCAGGTTGTGGCAGTAGGTTTGATTATTGGTGTATTGCAGGATTCAGCAGAAACTGGCCTGAATTCTTCTACCGATGTATTGTTCACCGCTGCTGTGTGTCAGGCAGAGGATGACCGTCTGGCATTGGATCAGCTAACTCGTCGTAATTGATTAATAGAATTTTCTGGCGGGTAATAGGTACGATGCGTAAGAATAGTAAAGTATCCGCGCCAGGAATGGCGCGGCTTGAGTATCTATTACATTGTTACGGCTTGTACATGACCATTTTTATCAAATTTTAAGTCCTAATCGAGTTCCCTGATCGATAGCTCGTCGGGCATCTAGCTCAGCTGCCACATCTGCTCCACCAATAAGATGCACTATTTTTCCTGCTTGCTGTAACGGTTGATACAATTCTTTTAGTGGCTCTTGTCCGGCACAAATAACGATGTTGTCTACCGAGAGACAGCTCTGTTCTCCATTACAGCTAATGTGTAATCCTTGATCATCTATTTTCAGATATTGCATGTTGTTGAGCATTTTCACACCACGCATATGCAGACTGGTTCTATGTATCCAACCTGTTGTTTTACCTAATCCTTCGCCAACTCTTGTGGATTTACGTTGTAATAAATAAATTTTTCGGGGGGAGGGTTCTGGTTGAGGGCCTTTAGGAGATAATCCTCCACGATGTATCAGATTTTTATCAATACCCCATTCTTCACTGAAAGCTGTACTATCAAGGCGGGTACTTTTTTCTGGCTGACTTAGATATTCTGCGGTATCAAAACCAATTCCTCCTGCGCCAATGATAACTACACGTTGACCGACAGCTTTCTTGTCTCTCAATACATCCAGGTAGCTCAGCACTTTTTCGTGATGGATACCATCAATAGTGAGCTGGCGAGGAACAATGCCGCTAGCGATGATGATCTCATCGAAATCAGAGAGTATTTCTATCGTTGCTGCTTGATTCAGTTGTACATCAACATGATGGATTTCTAGTTGGCGTTGGAAATAACGTAATGTTTCATGAAATTCTTCTTTTCCGGGGATTTGCTTGGCAATATTGAATTGTCCGCCAATTTGTCCGTCACGTTCAAACAGAGTGACATGATGACCACGACTGGCAGCAGTCACTGCAAATGACAATCCAGCCGGTCCGGCACCAACAACCGCTAGTTTTTTAGGCACAAGAATAGGTTTGGCATCCATTTCTGTTTCATAACAAGCGCGGGGATTAACCAAGCAAGAGGCTATTTCACCGACAAAAATCTGATCCAGACACGCCTGATTACAGCCAATACACGTGTTAATCTCATCTGCTCGCCCTTGCTGAGCTTTTAGAATAAATTCAGCATCAGCTAGGAAAGGCCGTGCCATCGAAACCATATCAGCATAACCTTGTGCTAGTACTTGTTCTGCAATTTGTGGATCATTAATTCTGTTTGTTGTGATCAATGGAATAGAAATTTTCCCCATCAGTTTTTGGGTTACCCAACTAAACCCAGCGCGAGGAACCATCGTGGCAATAGTCGGAATTCGTGCTTCATGCCAGCCAATACCCGTATTGATGATAGATGCCCCTGCTTGCTCAATGGCGACCGCTAATTGCTCGATTTCCTGCCAATTAGAACCATCTTCTACTAGATCTAACATTGAAAGCCGGTAAATCAGAATAAATTCTCGTCCAGTTGCCTGACGGACAGCTTTGACAATCTCCACAGCGAAGCGCATTCGATTCTCAAAGCTTCCGCCCCATTTATCTTGACGATGATTGGTACGAGTAGTCAAAAACTGGTTAATCAGATACCCCTCAGAACCCATGATTTCCACGCCATCATAGCCTGCCTGCTGTGCCAGTTGTGCACAGTGGGCGAAGTCTGCAATTGTTTGCAGAATATCTTCTTCTGTCATTTCACGAGGCATGAATGGATTAATTGGTGCCTGAATTGCAGAGGGGGCGACAAGCTGTGGTTGATAGCTGTAACGACCAGTATGCAGAATTTGTATTGCAATTTTTCCATCAGCTTGATGAACAGCTTCTGTAATAATTTTATGATGAGTAAGGGCTTTTTCATTTGCCAGAAATGCAGCGTTTTTCCCTATAACACCTTGTTTATTTGGTGAAATTCCGCCTGTGACAATCAATGCTACGCCTCCGGCTGCCCGCTCAGCATAAAAACGAGCAAGTCTCTGAGCGCCGTCGGGATGCTCTTCCAGTCCGGTGTGCATTGATCCCATAAGAACACGGTTTTTTAGTGTGGTAAACCCCAGGTCTAAAGGGGTAAACAGGTGAGGATAGTGGCTCATTGCAATCTCCATTCGGGTGTTTGTCAATCATAATCAGATTATTGTTATTGTGTTCGAAACCACCGGGTAAAACGCCAAGTGGTCGGATGAGATAATGATTCAAATTTAGACGGAATGAGGTTAATTGGGAAAAAAATGTTAAACGAATGTGATGGGTATCATGAAATCTGGCTCTGTTATGGCTCTAATATTTTTTTCTGAACGATGCAACAGGAATATGACAGATTGAAATTGTTATTTTTTCTAGTTTGTATTAGTTATCATGTTCCACGTCAGTGATCGTTTGGTTTTAATGAAAGATGAATTCCTCATATATTAACCGCATTCCAATTTTAATTACTGGATAGGATAATGTTTTCTATCTTATTGATAAAAAGCGACTATTATGAAAAGGCAGATGACTGAATGGATAACTTTGGTAGGAAAAGATATTACGCTAGAACCTCTGACACACCAGAGGAATGATGAATTTATACAGGTAATTGAAGAGGGCGAACTGCATAAATTGTGGTATACCATCATTCCTGCACCGGCTGAGCTAAGTAAAGAGATTGATCGTCGTTTACTTCTACATGAAGAAGGCGCTATGTTGCCTTTTGCTATTGTTGACCACCGGACAGGTAAAGCAGTTGGAATGACGACGTATATGGGCATTGATCCTAATGCTCGCCGGGTGGAAATTGGCTCCACGTGGTATGCGAGTTCTGCCCAGCGGACACATATCAATACAGAAGCAAAATATCTGCTACTGAAATATGCTTTTGAAGAATTGGATTGTATTGCAGTAGAATTCCGTACCCATTTTTTTAATCATCAGAGTCGGAAAGCGATAGAACGGTTGGGGGCAAAACTCGATGGAATTCTGCGTAATCATATTTTATCTAAAGATGGCAGTATTAGGGACACTTGTGTTTACAGCATAATTAGTTGTGAGTGGCCTACAGTTAAAACTCACCTTGAATGGCAGATGGTTAAGCCGAGGTAAGATTAATTTTAAGATCAGGCCGTCCTAAGAAAGTTGACGGCCTGATTCTAATGTTAATTTGAAGACAGGGAATCCCGCATTTCATTGTCCAGTTCGTCCAGTAATTGATAACGGCGGCGATATTCAGCACGTTTTTTACTGGCTATATCTTCAAGAGATTTCCTTTCAATGGATAATGGTAGATGAAAATCTTTATTTTTTTTCTTTTCCCCACCCAATGACTCCCAGAAAGTGTCGTAGTCAGCAACTAATTTGTCTTTCTTTTTATGCCAATAACGCAGGCTTTTGTAGATGTGAGAATCATTGCTGGCTGCCAGAATTTGCTGACATCCAAAGTGAGCAGCAAAGCGGCAGACGGATTCAAGCAGTAAGCGTTTTGGAAATAATCCATAACAATCTTTTGTCGCATGGCGGATAATGTCAAGGGTTGCATCTTCTTTAGAACCTTGTAGTCCGCCAATAAACAGTGTCTTTTTACCGGCAATAGTCAATAGTGTAAAGGCACATTTTGCCAGAGTTTTATTATCTTCTGTGCTAATAAATAAAGCGAGTTCACCTTCCTTGTTAAAACAGTCCATGGAATCTATAAAAATAGTGTAAGTTCCGTTTTTACCATTGATAACCGCTAATGGATATGCACTGGAACAAAATATTTTATTAATAATAGACTTATTTAACCCGGTAAATAAGAGTTGATAATGCTCATTTATTGCGCGTAATGTTTGCCCCCTATTGAAGTTAATACTCAGGTAAGGGCGATGTAGCTTAGATGGCAAACATGGCTGTTTTTTCAAAATATCCAGATAAAACGGTGTATTAACTATCTGGTTTAATAGTTTTAGTGTTGAGATTGGCATCAGAGCGCTACGCAAAGCAAACTTGGTGCGATTTTGCGCAGAATACCAATGGGGGCTGGGACTGATTTTTTTTCCGATTAAATCTGTAAACAATCGAATACCTGAGCTTGCAGGTTGATATATATATTCCATTTCGTTTCTTTCTAGCTAGACAGGAGGAAAACAATTTAACTAACTTATTATACCATTTAAGTGTTAAACAAAACTTCAACAAATTTGTATTTGTGTTTTTGTGGGGAAAAAACAACAATTGTTTAATGAGTGTTTAAGAAGTAATGATGTTTTTGTTATTTGTTTATTATTGGTTTGGTTTTCTGAGATGTTTTTTCGTTGTAAAAGTATACAGAAAATGTGAAGAAAGTTGCTATAGCCTTGTGCGATACTTGATGCCATTGTAACAAATTGAGCAATATTAGATATGTTCGATTTTAATGTAGTTTAGTTAACTTATTAATATGATTTCTGTTAATTTATTTGGCATTCTTTATTCATGTTATAATGAAATAGTAGATTTATATTTTATTTTTATACATATCATTGTGTTGGGTTCGATTTTATATATTTTAATTAAATTTATTTTCACTTATGGAATATGGATTGTATTTTTATTATTAATTTGTTCTAATGTTTTTGAGTGATGTACTTAACATCATTTTACAGAAAGACTATTCACAAGAATGAAATACTTACTTTTGCTGATAAATATGACAATCTTATTGGTTTAGCAGGGAAAGTTGATATTCACCAAAGAGGTATGTTGCATCAGGCTTTTTTTATATTTATTTTTGATTATATAAGGAAATTTACTCCTGAAAAAGCGGGAGAGACAATAAAACTGATCTTACATTGGTCATATTGGAGATGACTGCATCAATATTGTGCCCCACAATGTCACTATCGTCGCCGGAGAGAGCCTTCTTACAGAGCAATTACGGTTGTAACTGATGTTAGAGACGCTTGTTGTGGTCAAAGAGTTGGCTGAACTGACAGCCAGCCATACTGTTGTGGTCAATAAAAATTGGTCACTAGCTTAGAGTTTTCCCAAAATAATCGTTCTGATTCGTTGGGTGTCAACCCATTGTTGTACCCATGGGGGCGAAGCTGGCTATAATAACCCGTTATATAAT
>NZ_LJCS01000109.1:0-6930 GCF_001280945.1 Photorhabdus heterorhabditis
GCCAAAGAGAAACACAACCATCTGGAACAGGTTGAGTTCCGCTACGAAAAAATCACCTGGACGTACAAAGACGGCAACATCATTCACTCGGATGCGTGGAATGAGCGCAGTCAGGCGTAATGGCTGATCGGCTGCTATGTCGGAGGAATGGCAGCTATTTAATCCAATCGGTGCAGCGTTGTTGCTGCACCGATTGATCGCGGGCACTGGGTGGGCTATCCCCCCAGACTAACCATTTTAATCCCCGGGGACGGGCACATTTTGAGCAAAAAATCACGGATGAGCTTCAGCCGTGCGGTAGCTATGGCAAAACGGCTTATTCCTCGAATGTGACCTGACCTCTTATTAACACCGGAACTTTATATGGATACGGTATCGACTTCATTATTGCGTCGCTTAAATCCCTATTGCGCACAGGCATTAAACGCGGCAGCGGCATTCTGCCAGACACGAGCACATGCTGAAATTACGGTGGAACACTGGTTGCTAAAACTACTTGAAGACGGTGAGGGCGATATTACTGTGATTGCCCGGCGTTACGAATGGGATATGCATTCGTTGTGGCAATCTTTGTTGACCACCATTGACCGCTTGCCCCACAGCATCAGTCAACGTCCACGGTTGTCGGATGGATTATGTCGTTTATTACAAATCGCTTGGTTTGTTGCTTCCCAAGAAGAGGGTAATGAATCTATTCGTTCAGTGCACCTTTTGCAGGTACTGCGCGGTCAGCCGGCTTGGTTGAGTACTCATGATGGCTGGCCGTTGATGAGCCTGAGTGTGAGCCAATTACAACATTTGCGCCCGCTGCTGGACAGGCATTCAGAAGAGCGCCTGGAAGTACAGGCAGCGGCACGTTTGGCCGGTAGCCGCGGGGATTCTGCGGTGGCAGAAACACCTCCTGATAAACCTGTTCAAAATTCTCCGGCATTATCACCGGCGTTGCAGGGAGTATTGGACAAATTTACGCAGGATTTAACGGCGCGTGCCGCCGAAGGCCATATTGATCCCGTGTTTGGCCGTGACAACGAAATCCGTCAGATGATCGACATTCTATCGCGCCGGCGTAAAAACAATCCGATCCTAGTCGGTGAACCGGGGGTAGGAAAAACTGCACTGGTGGAAGGATTGGCCTTGCGTATTGCGGGTGGTCAGGTGCCTGATAGCCTGAAAACCGTCAGTGTGCGAGCGCTGGATCTGGGGCTATTGCAGGCGGGCGCTGGGGTCAAAGGTGAATTTGAACAGCGACTGAAAAACGTGATTGAGGCAGTACAGCAGTCATCAACCCCGATCTTATTGTTTATTGATGAAGCTCATACGTTGATTGGTTCCGGTAATCAGGCGGGCGGTGCTGATGCCGCTAACCTGCTAAAACCTGCACTAGCTCGGGGTGTATTACGCACGATTGCCGCCACTACTTGGTCGGAATATAAACAATATTTTGAACGGGATGCGGCACTGGAACGGCGTTTCCAGATGATCAAAGTGGATGAACCGGATGATGAAACCGCCTGCCTGATGCTGCGCGGTCTGAAAGAGCGTTATGCCCGTTATCATGGTGTTCATATTCAGGATGCTGCTGTTAAAGCCGCGGTCACCTTATCCCGCCGTTACCTGACCGGGCGTCAGCTCCCGGATAAAGCGGTGGATTTACTGGACACTGCCAGCGCCCGGGTACGGATGAGTCTGGATACTGTGCCGGAAGCGTTGACACAACGTCAGGCACAACTGACGGCCCTTGAAATGGAGCAGCAAGCGATTGAAGCGGATCGGATTATGCTGCCGACGGAAGAAGATAACACCCGCTTAAAGGAGATTGCGGTTCGGCGTGAAGAGGTTGCACGCCAGACTGAACAACTCACCGAACAGTATCAGAGCGAAAAGCGTCTGGCTCAGCGCATTCTTGACTTACGTCAGCATTCCCCCAAAACGACTGAACTCAAGAAAAGCATAGAGGAACTGGAAATATTACAGGGCAGTGAGCCGTTACTCTCATTGAATGTGGATGTGCGCACCGTTGCGACGGTGGTTGCCGACTGGACGGGGATACCGTTAAGCAGTTTGCTGAAAGACGAACAAACCGATCTGTTACATCTGGAGCAGCATTTAGGCGACCGGGTTATTGGTCAGGATATGGCATTGCGGGAAATAGCCCAACGTTTACGCGCGGCTAAAACTGGTTTGACACCGGAACAGGGTCCACTGGGCGTCTTTCTGCTGGTGGGGCCGAGTGGGGTGGGGAAAACCGAAACCGCGCAGGCATTGGCCGACTGCTTGTTTGGGGGCGAACGTTCACTAATTACTATCAATCTATCGGAATATCAGGAACCGCACACGGTTTCTCAGTTGAAAGGTTCACCGCCGGGTTATGTGGGGTACGGACAGGGCGGTATTTTGACGGAAGCGGTACGTCAGCGCCCTTACAGCGTCGTGTTGTTGGATGAAGTCGAAAAAGCGCATCGTGACGTATTGAACCTGTTCTATCAGGTCTTTGATCGCGGTTTTATGCGGGATGGTGAAGGGCGCGAGATCGATTTTCGTCATACCGTCATTTTGATGACCTCTAATCTGGGTAGTGATCAACTGATGGCGTTATTGGCACAACAGCCCGATGCTCCAACCGCCACCCAGCATGAATTGTTACGCCCCATATTGCGTGATCACTTTCAGCCTGCATTGCTCGCCCGTTTCCAAACCGTGATTTATCGCCCGTTACCGGCGGAAGCGCTCAGACGGATTGTGGATATCAAACTGGGGCAAGTCACCCGGCGTTTGAACACCCATTATGGCCTGACCTGCACGGTGGAAAGCGGCTTGTGCGACACGCTGGTCAATGCTTGCCTGTTGCCGGACAGTGGGGCGCGCAATATCGACAGCCTACTCAATCAACAAATCTTACCGGTGTTATCGCAGGCGTTGCTGGAACGTCTGGCACATCACCATAAACCTGTCGGCGTAACGTTAGGTTTCAATGAAGAAGAGGGGATCATCCTTGCTTTCACTGAACAGACTGCCGGATCTGATAACGGGGAAAATGCATGATGGATAGAAAAATGTTGCTGGCCCGCCAACGTCAGGCGGGTAAAACGGCGCTGACGGGCCACTGCCGCTACCGGCTTGAAGTCCGGCGCTGTGAGGCGGCGCTGGATGTGTTCAGCTTCACCGGGGAAGAACGCCTGTTCGCCCCTTATTGCTACACCCTTGATTTCACCAGTACCACCCGGGATATCGACCCGGCGGTAATGCTGAAAAAATCGGCCACGTTTATCTTGCAGGCGCCTGAAAGCCCGGAGCCGGGGCGTAAAGTGTATGGCGTGATCACCCGGTTTAACCGGGTTTCCACCTCGGTGGATGAAACCCACTATCAGGCTTGTCTGGAGCCGCGTCTGGCATTGCTGCGCCACACCCAACGTTGTGCCATTTACCAGAACCAGTCGGTACCGGAAATAGTGGAAAAGATCCTGCGTGATCGACACGGTTTTCGCGGACAGGATTTTCTGTTCACACTGGTGCGGGAGTACCCCCGGCGGGAACTGGTGGTGCAGTGGCAGGAAAGTGATCTGGCGTTTATTCAGCGGATCTTAGCGGAGGTGGGGATCTGGTATCGCTTCGAGGTGGACAGCCGGCTGGGGATTGAAGTGGTGCGGTTTGGTGATAACCAGCGCAATTACCAGTACGACGTCACTTTGCCGCTGCTTAACCCGGCGGGAATGAATCACAACACCGGTGACTCGGTGTGGGATTTACATTTCGCCCATCAGGTGGTGACGCAGGGGGTGACAGTCCGGGATTACAACTACCGGGAAGCGGAGAATTATCTGCAATTTCAGGTCATGCGGGAGCGGGATAGCACGACCGAAGGTGAGATCTATCGCTATGGCGACCATTTCCTGACGCGGGGTGAAAAGATCCAGCCAGCGGTTGAAACTGCCGGCTTTTATGCCCGGTTACACCATGAGCGCGACCTGTGCCATCAGCACCTTATCAGCGGTAAAAGCTCGTCGCCGGTTTTAGAGCCGGGTCTGGTGCTGGAAATGGCTGGCGAGGTACCGCCGATGTTGAAGAAAGGGGTGTTGATTGTTTCAACCGAGAGCACCGCTCGGCGGGACAGCAACTATCTGGTCAGTTTTATCGGCATTCCGTACAGCGAAATCATCAGCTACCGACCGGCATTGCGGGAACGTCCGGTGATTGCCGGCACCGTGCCAGCGCGGGTGACCAGTGACTGGTCGAAAGACACCTACAGCCATATCGACAAAATGGGGCGTTACCGCATCAAGTTTGATTTTGATCTGGACGAATGGCCGCTGGGGGGAGAAAGCCTGTGGGTCCGGTTAGCCCGCCCGTATGCGGGCAGCACCTACGGATTCCACTGGCCGTTGCTCCAGGGGACCGAAGTGGCGGTGGCATTTGAACAGGGCAACCCGGACCGGCCCTATATCGCCCATGCGCTGCATGACTCGCGGCATGAAGATCATGTGACCCGTTACAACTACAAGCGCAATGTGCTGCGCACACCAGCGAACAACAAACTGCGTATGGACGATGAGCGTGGCAAAGAACACATCAAATTAAGTACCGAATACGGCGGAAAAAGTCAGCTCAATCTGGGCCATCTGGTGGATGGACAGAGACCACATCCGAATAAACGCGGTGAAGGCTTTGAGCTGCGAACCGACGACTGGGGGGCTATTCGGGCGGGGAAAGGGCTGTTGTTGAGTACGCAGGGGCAGTCTAAAGCCAGTGGCAAACAACTGGATATGGATGAAATCAAACGCCAGCTTGCTGATGCGTTGTCATTAGCAGAATCGCTCTCTGATCTGCTGCAAACGGCACAGATTGATCCACTGGATAGTGATACCCAACAGCATTTTCTACAACGGAATGTCGAGCAATTGCGGGAACCGGTGATTGTCGCTGGTGCGTCAGGGGGGATTGCGCTGTCAACACCGCAACATATTCAGCACAGTGCCAGTAAAAATCTGGTGATGACTGCTGGCGGCAACACTGAAATCTCGTCGTTGAAACGTATGGTACTGGCAGCGAAAAAATCAATGGTGGTTTTTGTACATGAGCTAGGTATGAAACTGGTTGCGGCTGCCGGGAAGATTCAGGTGCAAGCTCAAACTGATGGTATTGAAGTCGTTGCTAAGAAAGGCGTGACTATCACCAGTAGTGATGACGAAATCCTGATCTCAGCTAAAAAGAAAATCACTTTGCAGTGTGGTGGTTCCTATCTGACGCTGGAACCCGGCAAGATTGAACACGGTTCTCCGGGCGATTTTAACGTCAAAAGCGCGAATTTCGATTATACCGAGCCGGCAAAGCTGGATGTGCCTTATCCCGATTTTACTGCCTGTGACGTGGTGGTTGCCGAAGCGACCGAACGGGGTGACGCGACGGTGCCATTAGGCTAAGGAATTGATATGACTGATTATTTGACTGAGCCGCGGGCATTTGCTGAACATCAATATGCGTTGATTGATCGCGTGGTTGTACAACAGTTACCGGAAGTATTGCCAGTGATTGAAGTTGTTTCACCGCTGCTTGTTTCTCAGGCGCATTTATATCCCTGGCTGTTACCGTTGCACGAGTTACCGTCTGATGTTTGGTCCCGCCTGCTCAATGAAGCACGCCGGAAAACCGATCCCGGTTCTCGACCGTTTTTCACTTTACTGCTTAAAAGCGATTTGTCTCCAGAAGCAATAAAGAATGTTCTGGTTGATGCCTTGTATCTCAAGGAAAAACCGCAGGGGCATATTCTGAGTTATTACGATCCCCGTGTCCTGTTTCATTTGCACTGGATGATGGGGCCTTGGGCATTTTCACGCCGGATTGCCTCGGATGACATTACACACTGGACATTCTGGCTGGAGGGTAACTGGCATACGCTGGCCTTCCCGGAGAAAGTCCGTTACCAGCAAGGAGAAACACCAGTGTCACTTGCCCAAATTCAACGTATTGGCCTGATTAATCAGGTACTGGCCCAGTTGCCAGTGACCTCTGATATGGGGGAGCGGCAGGCGCTTAGCCGTCGTATTGATGCGCTATTTAATATCGCCATGACGCAGTGGTCATTAACCGATAAACAGGATCTGACGGCTTTTGCACTACATGGTGTCACCTTGGGTGAAGAGTTTCATCAAGCGCCGAAAATGAAGGCGCTATTGGGTCGGTGCCAACAGAATGTGGGGTATTACCAGCGTATCACCGGTCGCTGGACGGATGAACAGTGGCAGGAAATGACCAGTAAAATTAATTACCTACAACTTTAATTGATGGAATTTTGCATGATGATCCCGAAGAAACACATTTTTAGCCTGGTTGTTTTCAGCATGGCGTTAACCGGATGCGACAGCGCTCCGTATACCAACCAAATTGAAAAGGCTATCCAGTCCAGCTTTGATGAACCTGAAGAATTATCAAAGAAATTTAATCGTTATCCCAGTGATCAACTGTTTTTCCAATCAGTCGAAAAAACGGGTAAATGCGAACCCTCACAAGACAAAGCCAACGTCTTGCTATGTCCGGTAAACATGCGGGTTAAACAAGTCAAAGTCGGGGAACCGATACCCCGTTACTATGATGTGACGGATAAAATATCGATATATCAAAAGGATGGCGTATGGAAAGCCGATGACAATTTAAAAAGTCAGATCCTGCTATCGATTATCTTTAGCGACGCGAATGAAGCGCTGCTGGGTCGTCTTAACCCGGAAAACCTGAAATAAAGAGTGTGCAATACAGGAGATTTTATTGTGATTAACCCGGGCTGTAGTTTTTGTACCCGTAAGGGGCTGCCGGTTTTACTTGTTCGTCCTGCCATCAAAGCGCAGGGTGATGGTGTGCCGGATTTACCTGCAAGCATTCAAATGCCACCGGTAGAGAGAAAAGGCGAAACGGGCTATACCACTCGTTTGTTGCGAGCAG
>NZ_LJCS01000110.1:0-6514 GCF_001280945.1 Photorhabdus heterorhabditis
CAAATTCATGGCGTTGACGTTACCTTTAATGGGGTCAGCGGTACTGATTCAAAGGTGAAGCTGCTATATCTCGATACCCTAGATATTTCGCAGGTCGATGCAGCCGATTTCCTCTTTGCGGAGCCGGTGCCGGATTTGGTGTCAACGGTCGGGCTGGTGGTGACGCCATCTTCCGATAAACCGACGGTGACTGTACCGGGCTCATTGACACCCATTGTCGCTCCCCTTGATGTTGATAAGCCTTTACCGCTTCCCTCTATCGACCTGAAGCCGATGAGTATTCCCCCGAGGAAGCCAGTGAGCATTCCCCTTATCAATGTGGAAGCGATGGAGAGCAAAATAGTTGCCAGCAACGGTGACAATAAGGTGAATGTGATGGGCCGTTTTGCCGATATCACGTTAGGTCATGGTAGCAACGTTATCGGGCATGGGGACAACGATTTGGCGTTTAGTGGTGAGATGGGTAACTTGGTGTTTGGAAAGGACATCAGCCCTGAACGTCTGTGGTTCCAGCATGAAGGACAGGATCTGCAAATTTCGGTCATTGGCAGCAAGCAGGAGGTCACGCTGCATAATGGGTATGCCAGTCCTACCGAACGAGCCGGTAGCATCATGGCGGGTGATGGTCATCGGTTGATGGATAGTGATGTCGAACACCTTGTCCAGGCTATGGCTGCCTTCGCGCCCCCAGCACCGGCGACGGCCATGCTCGGTGATGTCGAGCAACAGCGGCTGCAACCTGTACTGGCAGCCAACTGGCACTGATCGGTAACAAGGCCCGTGATGGTTATCGCGGGACTTTATAACCGATATTCCGCATCCCATTCAGGAAGAAAAAAACGCATACCATTGACCGAATATTTTCAACAGGTCACTTTGGTACGGTTGTATTCCCGTTACCCTCCGATGTTCTTGAAATTCGAAGGGATTAATCTCTTCAAAGGTTAAAAATACCCAACGGGCGGTGGGCGATTGTGTCTGATTTCAGCGTGTTTTTCGTAAAAGTCTGTGCTTCACATTGCGCGGCGGCCGGACTAGCACACTATTTTTAAATCAGGCATGTGGTGCGGAATGACGGACAGACTGATTTGTGTAAAAAAAATTATATATTAATGATGTGGTCATATATTCCCTGACGTTTTTTGATCATTGTTTGCTCGGTTGTTGGATTGGGATTTTTCAGTCTGATAAGCACATCATTAATATTATTAATGAGCTTTCTGATTTGCCGTGCTGACTTCGGTAAATGTGCCTTTTTATTTTTGTAAAAAGTTCTCGATTGGGTGATTGAAAAATTCTCGTGCAATAAGCTAGCCTATACAAGATAAATGTGTCTTAAACCTACCTGTATACCAAATTTTGGCTAGTTTATAATTGAAATCTCTTTTCTTAGTCTTTTTTGTTGAGCGATTATTAGCCGATTTGTCCAGTCGGTAATACCGATTAGTTTCATTGTGATGGCGATAACTGATCGATATCTTAATTTCACCGATTCAAGAGTCGTTGCAATGACTGAATCAAATTGTTGATGTTTATGTTTTGTTATCAATGTAAGCGTAAAAATTATAAATTTAATAAATTTTAATATTATTGTGTGGTTAATGTCACTGTTTGTGAATGTATTAAATGAAATTTATTATTATTTGATGATATAATCGCCTAATTATATGAATTGTGATTTGTTTACTAAACGGATTGCGGGGGTGTCTGGATAGCTTGCTAGAGGTGAGATGAATATCCAGATTTTTGATTTAAGGATTAAGTTGTCTGATGCAAGATAATGAAATGAGTACTGAGCCACTGATATGTCCTCGCTGCGCCGGCAGATTGGCGTGGTGTTGCAGGACAATATGCTATTCAACCGCAGCATTCGCGAAAACATTGCCTTGAGCGATCCGGGTGCGCCGCGCGAAGTGGTCGTGCACGCCGCCCGCCCGCCTGGAGCCCATGAATTCATCCTTGAACTGCCCGAAGATTTGGAGTGACAAGATGAAAGTATTACGTATACATGAAAGATTTAAAAATTGGCGAAATATGATTATTTTTATGAGCTGCACCTTATTAATGGCCTGCTCTAAGTACATTGATGCAATATATAAACCGATTGATGTGACGAAGTCTGACCAGTCAGTCAAAATTGATTTCGAAATTAGTAAGAAAGGGAATTATCAGTTCGCTCTGCTGTTTGCTACAGGGGATGATCATGATGAAATGAAAAGGCGTTTTAAGTTGTTCGGGAGTATTTATGATGACGGAGTAACAATCCCCGTTTCATTTTATCTGGTTAGAAATGATAAGGCTTTTTTTGATGAAAAAATAAACGCCGTAGGATACGGGGGAGGGAAGTCCTTCTATTACGAAGAGAGAAGGGTAAATACGGCTGTGCGAGAAATTAAAACATTTTCATTACCTCCCGGACGCTACTCTGCGGTAATTACCACCCTGGAAGATGTCCCTGCTTTTAAAGGTATAGAGAGTTTTATTGTGTTTACCTATTACGATCCGAAGATTTAAAATGGTATCAGTATAAACAAAGGAAATATCAAAATTTTGAGTGACATAATGAAAGTATTACAGGTACACCAAAGGTTCAAACACTGGCGAAATATTATTATTTTTATGAGCTGTACATTATTAATGGCCTGCTCTAATTACATTGATACTATATATAAACCGATTGATGTGTTGCATGCTGGGCAATCCGTCGAGATTAATTTTGAACTCAGCAAGAGCGAGGTTGGAGATTATCAGTTTGCCCTGTTGTTTGATAAAGGGAATGATTATGAAGAAATGCTAAGGCGGCTTGAGTTGTTTGGGAATGTTGATAAGGACGGGGTTATAACCCCCGTTTCGCTTCGTCTGGTTAAAGACGGCAAGGTTTTTTTTGACGAGGAAATAAATTCGGTAGGGAGCGAAGGAACACAATCCTTTTATTACAAAGAGAGAAGTATAACTACGGCTGTACGAGAAATTAAAACACTTTCGTTACCCTCCGGACGTTACTCTGCGGTAATTACCATCCTAGAGGATGTGCCTGCTTTTAATGGCATTGAGAGTTTTGTACAGCTCACATATTTTAATCCGAAGATTTAAAATGGTATCAGTATAAACAAAGGAAATATAAAAATTTGGAGTGACGTGATGAAAGTATTACGGGTATACGAAAGATTTAAAAACTGGCGAAACATTATTATTTTTATGAGTTGTATCTGGTTAGTAGCATGCTCTAATTACATTGATGCTATACGCAAGCCGATTGATGTGTCGCATTCGGGACAATCGGTCGAGATTAATTTTGAACTCAGCAAGCGCAAGGCTGGAAATTATCAATTTGCTCTGCTGTTTGCTACTGGGGGTGATTATAATGAAATAGACAGGCGATCTAAGATATTTGGGAGTGTTGATAAGGATGGGATTGCTATTCCCGTTTCTCTTCGTCTGGTTAAAGACGGAAAGGTTTTTTTTGACAAGAAGGTAAATGCGGTAAGGCTCGATGGGTGGCAAGCCTTCTATTACGAAAAGAGATTAATAAATACGACTGTGCGCGATATTAAAACACTTGAATTGCTCCCCGGACGTTACTCTGCGGTAATTACTACCCTGGAAGATGTGCCTGCTTTTAATGGCATTGAGAGTTTTATCGAATTCAACCATTACGATCCGAAGATTTAAAATGGTATCAGTATAAACAAAGAAAATATTAAAATTTGGAGTTATGTGATGAAAGTATTACGGGTATATGAAGGGTTCAGGAATTGGCACAGGATTATTCTTTTTTTGAGTTGTGCCTTATTGGTTGCCTGCTCTAAACCTAAACCGATTGATATATACGAACCGATTGATGTGACGCGGTCTGGCCAGTCAGTCAAGATTAGTTTTGAAATCGGCAAGGCTGGAAATTATCAGTTTGCCCTGTTGTTTGCGACCGGGGATGATCATGATGAAATGGAAAGACGGTTTAAGTTATTCGGGGGTATTGATAACGACG
Organism: Photorhabdus heterorhabditis; assembly: GCF_001280945.1. Lineage (NCBI taxonomy): Bacteria > Pseudomonadati > Pseudomonadota > Gammaproteobacteria > Enterobacterales > Morganellaceae > Photorhabdus > Photorhabdus heterorhabditis. Next base: position 3,989 of record NZ_LJCS01000110.1, read on the forward strand.
GGGTAATAATTCCCGTTTCACTTCATCTGGTTAGAAACGGTGAGGTTTTCTTTGACGAGAAAATAAATGCTGGGGGACTTGGCTGGGGACAGTCTTTAAATTATGGAGGAAGAAGAATAAATATGGCTGTGCGAAACATTAAAATACTTGAGTTACCCCCCGGACGTTATTCTGCCGTTATTACCACATTGGAAAATGTCCCTGCCTTTAATGACATCGAGAGTTTTGTTGAGCTCGCCTATTTTAATCCAAAAATTTAACTTATGCAGAAAAACACAAAGCAGAAATAACATGTAGAGGAAATAATAAGTATGGAAAAGAAATATACTGTAACCTATAAAGTTGCCCCGATGGGGGCTAAGTATGTTTACCAGACTGATAAGAACGAACATAAAGCGGGAGACGTACATAAATCATCCGGTGGTCATATGTGGTATGTGATAAGTGACGGGAGCGGAAATGAAAAAAGTTACGGTTTCGAGTCAAGGTATGATCAACCGTGGGGTGAAGGGCGAGTAACGATTAATGATAATGCGGCCTACCAAGAAACCACTTATGAAGTGACCATCGCGTTGACTGAAGCTCAGTACAACAAATTAAGCGATTTTTCACAAAACCCAAAATTAGGTGGATTTAATAATGACGTTTATGCGCTAGATTTTAATAGTTGCGTAGATTTCGTATTCTCATCATTAAAAACCATTGGATACAGTCAGAAAGGTTTTTTTGGAAGAGATTTTCAAGGAAATATGTTTCCTAATGCTAATCCTGCGGCTTTAAGAAATCTACTTAATTCTCATGGAGCTCAAATCATTAGTGATGACCTGATTCGTAATGGTGATCATTATGAGAGAAGAACCATTCCATGGTTTGAACCTGAGTGGCTTAAACCAGTGCGTAAAGATGGTACGATTCTCAACCCACCAAAAAGCTTAATTAACATTGATATCAATTCCTCCCCACAGCCGCAGAAACATATTCAGGGCGAAAATAAAGCGCAGCAGGATGTTGCCAACGGTTATATCCAAAATTCAGCGACCCATAAAATATTCACCCTCGCGGGCATTCTCAATAAAACCGATTTCGCTTCAACACAGATGGCTAGCCTTGCCACCGGCGGCATTCGTCCCGGTGAAATGCAGCTCGACCCCAATGTCCGGCCCAACGCCTATCTATCGCAGTTCTACCTCGACCTGACCTTGAATGGCAATAAACAGGACACCAGCCTGCGCAACGCTGTGACGTTGAACGGCTTATCGGCAATGACGACGTTTAACACCTATGTTGATCCATTGTTATTGGATCTGAGCGGCAATGGCGTGCACATGACTGATATTCGTGACGGTGTGCTGTTCGACATGGATAACAGTGGCACGCTTAAGCGCAGCGGCTGGGCGGATCGCAATACGGGAATATTGGTGATCGACGATGGGCGCGGTCAGATAAAAGATGTCAGCCAGATGTTCTCCGAATACTACGGTGGCGAGGCCGGAATAAACGGTGCGGCGGGCGAAAAAAAATTCAAGGAGGGTTTCGGGGCTTTAGCCAGTGAAGATGTTAATAAAGACGGCGTGATTGATGAACGTGATCCGATCTGGAGTAAATTACGGGTCTGGGTTGATGGCACCCACGATGCAAAAGTCGATGCGGGCGAACTCAAGACACTGGCGGAATGGGGTATTACTCAGATAAACGTCCGGGCTTCGGACAAAACAGACGTGCGTGATGGGAATAAGGTCGTTGCCAGTGGGTCGTTTACTATCAAGGGTAAAACTCAGGAAGTGCTGGCTGTTGACTTTCTCGGTGATCCCGTCAGCAATACCCTGAGTACTGAGGGAACCGGTACGCGAGTGACCTCCACCCACAACGATATCACGACCACGGCTTACGCCAGTCAGAGTGAAACGGATGAAACCCTCAATGCGGAGCAACTGGGAGTCAGCAATCTGTATGGTGGCAGTGGCAATGATACGCTGATTGCGGCAAAAACCGGCAGCTGGCTGGTTGGGGGCGCAGGGAGCAATACCTATGTTGGTGGTGCCGGTGATGACGTTTTTGTCATCAGCGCTGCTGACGATACGAAAAACATTCACGGCAATGGCGGGCACGATACGGCGATCATTGTCGGTAACCAAGGTGTGGCACTGGACATGTATCAGGCCGGTTTAACCATTGCCGAAGGCGGGAGCGGCAATGATACCATCATAAGTGGCGGTGCTAACGGTGTCTTTATCAAGGGCGGTTCCGGCAATTCGACTCTGATAGGTGGCATGGGTAACGACGTCCTGGTCGGCGGCAGTGGGCACAACACCATCGTTGGTGGCACGGGTAAGTCGGTCATCTATGCCGGTCCTCAGGGCGACACAATCTATGCTTCCAAGGACGGCAGCATCATTCATGCCGGTGGCGGGGACGATAAGATTTTCGGCGGTGTGGGTGACGACGTGATCGAAGTGGGTCACGGGAGTGCAACGATTGATGGGGACGGTGGGGTCAATATAGTCAGCCTGCACGGTAACCACGGCG
>NZ_LJCS01000111.1:0-6273 GCF_001280945.1 Photorhabdus heterorhabditis
GCCGGCGAATAACAAACTGCGGATGGATGACGAGCGCGGGAAAGAGCACATCAAACTCAGTACGGAATACGGCGGCAAGAGTCAGCTGAATCTGGGGCATCTTGTCGATGGTCAGCGCCCGCACCCGGATAAACGGGGCGAGGGCTTTGAACTGCGTACCGATGACTGGGGAGCGATCCGCGCCGGGAAAGGACTGTTTATCAGCACGGATGAACAATTAAAAGCACAGGGAAAAACGTTGGAGATGCAGGCGGCGTTGTCGGCGCTGTCACAGGCCAGCCAGCAGATGCAAACGCTCAGTGAGGCGGCCACGCAGGCCGCGTCTCTTGCTGCCGATGTGCAAACACAATTGCGCTATGTCCAGGAGCGGGTGACGCAGTTGCAGACAGCGGTGCTGTTAGCCAGCTCACCAGCGGGTATTTCTCTGGTCAGTGGTGCTCATATACAAATGGCGGCTAAAGAAAACCTGATGGTTAATGTTGGCAAGCATGCCGATATTGGGGTCATGAAACGTTTGTTTATTGGTGTAGGAGAGGCGTTTGGTTTGTTTGTCCAGAAACTTGGCATCAAGCTGGTTGCCAATCAGGGCAAGGTATTGATACAGGCTCAGCATGATGAGGTGGTATTGATGGCACAACAGGAAATAACGCTTTCCAGTGATGATAACAACATCACGATTACGACCCCAAAAACGCTGACGCTGAACGCAGGGGGCACCTATCTAAAGATGGATGGAAGCGGTATCGAGTTTGGGACGCTGGGTCATTATCAGGTGAAATGCCAGAGTTATAACGTGAAGAAAGGGGGCGCATCCATCGATACAAAAGTATCCACCTTCCCCCAAACAGAATTAAAAGAAACGACCCCAGATCACACGGGTTCAATTTCAGGATAAGGAATTTGTAAGAATGAAAATTTGTTTTCCCGTGAGCCGAGAAAATGACGGCCAGCCTTATCAGGCTACCGATGATAAAAGCCTGCAAGCTATGCTGACAAAATTACGTTCTGAGCCGAATGGGGCCTGGCTGGTCGGGGCGAATGGTCAGTGGCACGGCGGTGTGCATCTCAGTGACCGGGCTAGTGCACCGTATGCCAAACTGACGCCAGATTTGTTGCAACAGAACAAAGTGATGCCGCTGCGTTGTATGGCGGAGGGAGAGGTGGTGGCTTACCGGCTGAATAACACGTATTTAGAGGCGCCATATTTTCGTGATGAACAGCTGAAATACTCCAGTACTTTTGTGCTGGTGAAATCAGAGTACAAAGCACAGGATGAAACGCTGTTGACATTCTACAGCCTGTATATGCATCTGGCACCGGTGAGTGATTACCCGGCTTACCCGCGTTATAAAGCGATCGTGCAGCACACCCTGCATACTCACCGGTTTCAGGCGAATAATGAGGGACAGTATGGGATACCTGCCGGGGTGACGGAACGGGGTGAACGGCGTGATTATGATATTCCGCCGGAGAATGGCACATTGAAACACGGTGATGAGTTTTTGGTGTATCAGACAGTGGATTTCTTTTCGCCCATCCCTCTCACGACCCGTTATGAAAGAATGCGTTTTGGTCTGGCGCAGAAACTGGAGGGGGGTGTCGTAAAAGATGAGAAGAAATTTTGGGTCGCGTTACAGCCGCAGTTTGCTGAGCAGACAGGAGAATCTAGCCCCCATATGCCGGTTTGGATGCAGTCGGCGGTTAAAAAAGGGGCCTTTGACAGTGTACAAACTTTGACGGGAGATGCAGTTATCCGCATAAACGCCGGAGACCCGATAGGCCATCTGGGATTATTTGAATCGCCGGCGGTGCAGTTGCCGGACCGGATGTCTTACTATTTTACGCATATTGAAGTGTTGAGTGCTGACGATAAGCTGCCGGATTTTGTGAATAACACGAAGCATCTGGCCGATGGCCGAAAATATATTATCTGTGGTTTTGACCAGATGTTGCACAGCTATGATGCGACCCACCAGATTTTTACCCCTTTAGAGGTCAGGACACAGCAGGAAATCGTGCTGGCAAAAACATTGACCAGCCCGGTTAAGGATAAAAAGGGGGTGAACTGGTACAAAGTAACAAAGACCAGTTGGGTAAAACAGAACGGGGAACAGGTGGAAGAGGTCGATCAGCATGACCTGAATAAACTGGGATTTCGTTTGTTGGAAGAGAAGGCGACCACGGATTTCAGCAAGTTGACGGGGGAGGCGAGTGTGAAAGTCTGGCTGCGTCATTTACTGGCGGTGGCGAAGCAGGACAGGCGGATGGAGCATGCGTTAGTCCCGGCCCGTTATGAACGTATTTTACGGAAGCTGGATAAAGACGGTGATGGACAGTTGAATGCGCAGGCGGTGCGCCTTGGGTTGTATAACCCGGAAATGATTAACGTGGTGACGCGGTTTATCGTGAAACACAGCAGTGAATGGTATGAGGACAGTCAGGGGGAAGCGTGGATGAACTTTTTTACCAATGTGGTAAAGAACCGCACGGCGAATAAGTTCTGGCGACAGTATCTGGACGGTCAGGTATGGATGAAAGCGGTGGAGCCATTTAACCGTGGGAAGCCGATATGGCATATGCATCCTGTAGTGTTTTTGGATGCATTATCTGAATATGGCTTATGCAAAGATAAGTTTAAAAAAATATCAGGAATAATATTAAAACATGAGGGAGGATATATTAATGATCCAGACGATCGTGGAGGTGAGACAAATATGGGTATTACTTTTAATACATGGAGGGCATACGCGATGGATGATTTAGGAATTGAACCGTCGTCTGAAAATTTAAAGCGTCTTACTAAAGACCAGGCAGAGGTTATTTATTATAATCATTATTGGGAACCTAAAGGCTTTTGTAAGATAGAAAATTCAAAAATTGCATTAATGATTTATGATTGGACTATTACGTCAGGAAAAGCTATAAAAGAAATAAGGAGATTAATTAACAGTGAGTTTGACTCAAAACTATCTATATCAAACTCAATGGATGATGATATGATACATTGTATTAATGCTATAGAAGGTCAAGGTGATTTTTTGCAAAGGTTAGCTGATGTCAGAAAGGGATATTATGAATCATTAACATATACAAATGGCGCTCGTAATAATCAAGTAAAATATCTTGTAGGATGGTTAGGTAGAGTCGATGATTGTTTAAAGGTGGTGATATGAAAAAGATTTTGATTTTATTATTATTTTTATGTGCCCAATCATTTGCTTTTTCTGGCAATTGGATTTCACAGTATAGTAATGACACTTATAAGCTTTACTTAAAGGAAAATAAAAATGAAATAGTAGGTAGGTATTGTTTTATAACAAATAATGGCAATAGAATAGATTGTGAGGATAATGATGTGTTAAATATAAAAGGGCATATAAATGGTAATGTTGCTGACGTTTATTTTGTGAGTACTTTTGGTGGTAATGGAAAAGCGAGAATAACAAAAGAAAAGAATAAACTTATATGGGTTATTGAAGATTCAAAACCATTTGATGATGCTAATATGAGTGTGAAAAACAAAATAACATTTATACGGGAGTAAATGAATTTTTAACTAGTGGTTTGACTCAGAGACAAAATAGCAGTAAGTACTATGGAATTCTTGGGAAGGACTTATTAAGTTATTCTAATAATCGGATTTCTGATCTTTCAAAAAATTAAGGAGGTTGTTATGTCTAGAAAAATAGTTTTCATTATTTTTTGTTTTTTTCCTTTCTTAACTAATGCCAGTGTGAATTCTTATGTTAACTGTTTTTCTTCCAGTGATCAGAAAGGGATTAATTTACAGTTTATTATTGTAAATGATGGAGGGAGAGATAAATGGTTCGGTGGGTATGTAAAATATGAGAAATCTAATCACCCTATAACTATTGTTCCGGTTAAAGAAAGTGAGGAGGAGTTTACTGAAGGAAGGCCATATGAATATACTACAACTTGGGTGGAAATTATCAATGGTAAACCTGAAGGTAAATACATAACTGTAAGACAAGGAGCTATTTTTTCTTCTTTTGTATATATAAACACAAAGTCGAAAAAACAGTACGATTTTACGCAGGTATTTGATGCTATGAATGATGGCTATTGTCAATGGAATGATAATGATAGGAAATGATATATATTTGAATGTAAGTTTCCTCTTAGAAAATGGTGCACCTAAACTACAAGGATTAATTAATAGTGAGAGATACTCAGAAGCAGAAGATGAATTTCTTGAGGTTACGAATGGTGGAATAGGTGGGTTGGTGGATAGAGATAGATACATATAGCATTGAAGAGCGATATGGCTTTTTAATGATTTTTTATTGGTTAATCACTTAAACAAGAGGTATTTATGCCGGCATTTATTCGTCAGGGTGATAAAACTTCATCCGGAGGAACTGTTTTAGAAGGATCTGACTTAATTGAGTTCGATGATATTCCTGTTGCCCGAAAAGGCGATAAGGTTTCTTGCCCTAAACATGGTGAAACGACAATTGCTGAGGGCAGTCCTGATTATCTTGATGATGGGCGGGCAGTTGCGCTGAATGGGCACCGTTGTGCCTGTGGTTGTACGTTAATCAGTTCATTTTCAGCGGGGACGGTAGATTAATATGTCTGTCAATCTTGATGCTATTCCGGATAAAGCTCCTCGTCCGGTACGCCCGATCACTTTACGCTGGTTACTATTTTTGATCGCCTGTCTGGTAACAGGCGCAATAACGACATTATGGTTTTGGAAAGAGACGCGTTCAGGCAGTGTGTTCTGGTACAGCTTTTTCGTTTTCCCGTTTTCATTCTGGTTGCTGTGTTTTGGAATACGACGACTCGGTTATCAATGCCAGCAAGTGTGGGCCGATGGGTGGGACAGGGAATGTCAGGCTATTCGTGAACGGGAAATTCGAAGAGGGCAGCGCAGTGCACGGTTGATTTTTACTCATGCGTCTACGCCTGTGGGTCATGATGTCACTCAGCTTCCCGTCACCCTGCAAGAGAAATCGGTGCTGATGTCGCAGGGAACATTACAAGATCAAGACGAGGTGATCCAGTATGCCCGGCTTTCTGCTGAATTGCCTGCTGCCAAACGTTTCATGATGGCGCGGGATCTGCTTTTGGCCGATGTGCTCCCACTTATGGCGGCGCTGCCTTCCCACTGGCGCCGCTACTGTTCTATTCAGCTCAATGTGAGTGAGTCTGATGTCAGGATGCCGGAGATATCTCTGCCAAATATGTTGACGTGTCCGGGGCAGGGATTGGCGGTTTTGGATAACTGGCTGGATATTGATCCAGCTTCTCCTTCGGTTTTGATCATCATTGCCGCAGACGTACAGGATATCCCTCTGAATATTACCGGAGAAGCCGTTGTGGCACTGATGTTTTCTAATCACCCTCTCGCAGAGGAAACTGAATTAGTGATAGTCCACAGACCACACCGTGAGCCTGTTATGCGGACGTCTGTGCTTATAGAACGGGCATTGCTCTGGGCGAAACAAGCGGCAGATAACATTCACAATGGCTGGTTAACCGGTTGGGGAACATCGACTGACAGTGTGTGGAGTACGGCAATAGAACAACAGGGGCTTTTATTGAAGGATGGAGAAACCAGTTGGTTGCTGGAGAAATCCTTTGGCGATACAGGCTACGCAGCGCCCTGGTTAGCCTTGATTTGTGCCAGTGAGCAAGCCAGACAAGAGCAGACTGCACAATTGTATGCGCATAAAACCCGCGCTGATCAACTCTGGGGAGGGGTCATTACACCTTCACTTTCAGGTAAACAGGAGATTTCATGAAACTTCATTCGTTATTTGCATCTATTCTTGCGGTCATTATTGGCCTGTTGCTGTTGTTTGGGGGAGCCTTATTAATGCTTCCAGACCAGATCACTCAGTGGTTTGGCTGGGATGCCCCGTTTCGCCACACTGTGCTGATGGCTTGCGGTTTCCTTATTGCTCTGTGTGTCATGATGGGGTGGTTGATAAATATGTGGTTGACTGCCAGTGGGAAGGGTAATGCTCGCTTGAAGTGGGGTAAGCTTCAGGCAGAAGGTAATGGTGATAACAGAAGAATTTCTGTAGAGACCCAACTACCGGAGTCAATCTCCGCACTGTCAGACTTAGGCGCCCGCCTGCACCGTCGTTATGGCCGGCTCTGGGGATTCAGGGTGCGTCTCTTACTGGTGATGGGCGAGGTGGAACAGGTGGAAGCCATTGCGCCGGGGCTGACGACCCAACACTGGCTGGAGGGGCATCGTACTTTGCTGGTGTACGGCGGCAGTTTACAAACTGAACCGGATGC
>NZ_LJCS01000112.1:0-6129 GCF_001280945.1 Photorhabdus heterorhabditis
AGCCTGTTTTACAGGCAGATATCAATTCAGTCAGGATACGTTGGAGTAGCCAGACCTAAAGCCCTTTGGGCTTTTCGCCTTATATCCCCGCCCGCACTGGGCAAGGGTTTACGGCGGTTTTTGCTAAAGGCTTCGGTTCTACACTCGGCAGTATTGGTATTGTCATCGGTTTAGGTGTCATGATGGAGAGAGTGCTGGAAGTTTCTGGCGCTGCTGAACAGATAGCTTACAGCTTTATTAGGTGGTTGGGTAAAAAACGCGAAGAGTGGGCTTTAGCAATTACCGGTTATATTGTCAGTATTCCAATTTTTGTCGATTCTGCTTTCGTTATCCTCTACCCATTAGCTAAGGCGCTGGCTAAAAAAGGGAAACGTAATCTACTGACTCTCGGGGTAGCCCTGGCAGGTGGATTAGTTGTTACCCATCATGCCGTCCCACCCACTCCAGGGCCGTTGGGTGTCGCAGGTATCTTTGGCGTAGATATCGGCGCTATGATGCTAGCTGGAATGGTGCTAGCAGTTCCTTGTGTTATTGGCATTGTGTTCTATGCCAAATGGCTGGCAATAAAATATCCAGAATTTCAGCCAGCTGATGAAGCAGAACAAGCTCAGGATCTGCAAGCAATCCATCAGCGCTATATGGAAGAAAAAGCGAACAAATCACTACCGGGTCTATTTTTCTCCCTGTTGCCGATTATCGTTCCTATCGTTTTAATCTTCATTAAAGCTATTAATGGATTGCTATTAAGTACTAAAGCCTTTACTGGACAAGAAAACAACTTCTATTTTCAAGCATTTGATTTCCTTGGCGCACCCGTTATTGCTTTATCAATCAGCGTATTGTTGGCCGTTTATACCTTAATGCCAAAAATCAATAAACATGAAGTGATTAATCGACTGGAAGAAGGTTTACAGACTGCCGGTATTATTTTATTAGTGACAGGAGCTGGCGGTGCGTTAGGTGCGGTACTACGTGAAAGTGGCACAGGTACTATGCTGGCACAACATATAGCAAGCCTACCTCTGACACCGGTGATGATTCCATTTATCATTGCAACACTGGTTCGCTTAATTCAAGGTTCCGGTACCGTGGCAATGATTACCGCAGCGTCTATTTCTGCCCCGATCATTAGTCCGATTCCGGGGATCAATATGCTGGTCGCCGCACAAGCAGCAACTATGGGTTCACTATTCTTTGGTTATTTTAATGACAGCCTGTTTTGGGTAGTTAACCGGATGATGGGAATTAAAGATGTAAAACAACAGATGATTGTCTGGTCAGTACCGACCACGATTGCATGGGTAATTGGCTTATGTGGTGTCATCATCCTGGATCTGGTGTTATAAACACAAAATCATCAATAAAAATGGTGATTTGAATCACCATTTTTACATTCAACTTAAATGCAAGTAACAAACAATATTTTAGATTTCTATTTCTTGATTTATATACCCAATAGATTTCAAGATGGATCGCGACGGCAAGGGAGCGAATCCCCGGGAGCATAGATAACTATGTGACCGGGGTGAGTGAGTGCAGCCAACAAAGAGGCAACTTGAAAGATAACAGGTATATTACTATTGTAACTTTTACTTATGCATCAGATTATATACTTAACTTACCTAGAATATTAGGTTAAATTATAAAAAATTAGGATAGTAATTTTATGTCATACATGATTTATTTGTCTCTGAATGGTAAAAAACAAGGGCTAATCTCTGCTGGGTGTTCAACCCTAGATTCAATAGGAAATAGGTATCAAAATGGACACGAGGATCAAATACAGGTACTGAGTTTAAACCATACAATAACAAGACAGCAGAATGTTAGTCATCAACCCATACAGTTCATTAAGCCAGTAGATAAGTCATCACCATTGTTAGCTATGGCAATAGATTCAAATGAATCGCTAAATGGTAATTTTATTTTTTACAGAACAGGTCAAACTGGGCAATTAGAGTTGTTTTATGAAGTTAAAATAATTGAAGCTACTCTTACTGATATTTCCTGTGTATATCCACATTCTATAAATAATTTCGATGCCATGCCATATGAAAGAGTTTTTCTAAATTATAAATCAATTTCATGGAATCATATAACAGCCGGCACATCAGCCTATAGTATATGGGAAGACCGAGCCTATTAATAAAATAAGCTCCATAAGTCTCATCTAATAAGCATAGCAAATGCTATGCTTATTTACAGAGTGATATGTCTTTTACATACTTATTAGTTGCCATCCATGATGATTTATCACATAGAAAATAATTTTCATTTTTTAGTTCAAAATCAACATAAAAAGAAAAAAACAAAGCAAAAATAAATCCAAATATCGCTATAAAGGTAACCAGACCTCCAATTCTATTACTACTCAAATTTATCTTTTTTTTATTACTTAAAAACACCTTATTATTATTTAAAAGAGACTTAAATAACAATATGGATATATACATACATAATGGGCTACACCAAATAAACCAAGCACTTATGGTTGAAGATGTAATAATATCGCTTCTAGTTAAAAACCCTCTATAATCGATTGTCGACGCTAACACACCAATAACCGAAGCACTCATAAATATTAATGCAGAAATAAATATCTTTACTCTAGATGGAGTGCTTTTATTACCCACGATAATACCTTCCCCAAGCATTGAAAATTTGATCGGGATGATAAGTACTTATAGGAGTTTTTACCTTATGTTCTTTTAATCTCTTAATTATAGTTTCACTAATTTTAAATTCATCATCTAACCACATTAACCCCCAAACAACAAGCGCCCCAATTATGAAAACGCCGATAGCTATAGCAGTAGTACTAAGAGCAGCAGTAACAATAAACGAAGTTGCTGCTGCAACTGTTGCTTTTGCTATTATAGTTGCGACAATTATCTTCGCCATATCCATCGATAAATTAACAAAAAAATTAGTTAAATCATACTCATTCTTAAACATCAATTCAATAGATCTATATGCAGCAGAATATATAACACCAAACCTAGCCCCTTTAACAATACTACCTTCCATAGCCACAGAACCAACTCCAACTTCCATTATTTTTTTATTATTAATAAGATATCTTGTAGCATTCAAATATTTTCTAATACCTGGACGATCAGTTAGTTTTATATATCTTTCTCCATTCTTCCCCAAATATTCTATAGCTTTTATCCCCTTTCCTTTAAGTTCATTTATTATATACCCGTTATCTTTCAAGTTGCCTCTTTGTTGGCTGCACTCACTCACCCCGGTCACAGAGTTATCTCTGCTCCCGGGGATTCGCTCCCTTGCCGTCGCGATCCATCTTGAAATCCATAGGGTATATGCGTAAAAATTCCAATATTTATAGGCTTGAAATTTTTTGCCACTTTAAAAACTCCAAGCGCATCTTTTATATTCCCTGCAAAATTTGACAAAACATCAGTTACTGGAAACGCAGTATCATTTAGAAATGATTTAATATCACACCCTAATTCTTTCAAAAAGATAATAGCTTCATTTTCATCTAATAAGGCGTAGTAATCTACATTTTCGTTTAGTTGCTTTTCAAGATCTTTATAATTGATATAATCCATTTGTTTTTTAAAATTCTTTTCATAATCAAAATCATCTTCAACCCATGTTCTTAATCGTGGATCATATTTCACTTTATAACTCCATTGATATTTATAGTTAATTGATATTCCATATCTTATCGGACTCAGCTATTTTTTCTTTAGTTTTTCTGAACTTTTGTGAACCTGATCAAGTTTCCTTGTTGAGAACTGACACTCTGTTTTAGATAATATCGTCATGAAGAATATCTGCTATGAGCATCGTCTATTTCTCATGACGACACCATATAAGGCGCTAGCTAAAAAGGGAAACGTAATCTATTGACTCTCGGGATAGCAGTTACTGGCAGCGCCTTGCTATATACCCTTCATCTTTCAAATTGCTGCTTTGTTGGCTGCGTTCTCTTGCCGCCGCGCTTCAATTTGAAATCTATTGGGTATAAACACAAAATCATTAATAATTTATCATCCAGCCTCCTCAACTTGGGAGGCTGAACAGCGTATTAATAACTCTGTAATTTTTGCAGGATTTTATTTCTTAAGTGGCATTGGAAGCCATGTATTTGTACCTCTTTTCCTGTACGAGGTTATGTAACTTAGGGGAATAGGAGTGATAAATGTAAGTTCTTCAGAGCGTGCTGGTATCATGGCGACAAACTCTGATTCTGCAAGCGTTAAATGGTTCATTAAAAAGTGAGGGTAATTAATTCCCCTGCTATCTTGTCTAATTTTTTCACCAAGAGTTCTTTCATTCATATCCTGCGGTTTTAATCCAGGGATTTCCATCTTATACAGATAGTTAGATTGCTCTCCAAATCCACCTGAATCCATATTCATACCCGTTGAAACATAGTTTTTATTTGGACTTCTGACATGCCCCATCATATGAGCTGAAGGCCCAATTGTAATAAATTCATCTATTAACTCTTTTTTAATTTTACCCGCATCCTGTTTTGACCATGGATAGAATCCACCTGCTGCTACGATCTGTTCAGGAGTCCGATTATCCCCTCTAAAAACAACGACTTTTCCTTGACTTGTCAGCTCTAACTTATATTTGCCAACAGTTAAAGTTGAAGACGTTGTATCACAACTATTTAATGATAATAATTTATCAGAACTTGCAGCTGCTGGCGTGGGGATATTAACCGGTGATGTTGAATTTGCAGTAGCGACAGCAATCGACGATCTTCCTGGATTAATATTTACAACAGATCTATTGGATGTATAGGATCTTGCAAACTGAGGAACAGGTTGCTCGTTGTTAGATGATGCGTTTCTCTCAAACATTGCTCTACGTTCACTTATTGCAGTCTTACGACTTAACTGCGAGAGATTTTTTGGTTTTTCACTATATTCTCTTTCCATATTCTCACCTATTAATTTCTGGTTAAAAAAGCATATTAGGAAAATCAACTTCCAAATTCACAATATTTTTATATTGGAGATTCTTGTAACATATTATATCGAGATAATGTTGATGAAAAATTCCCCCCTGCACTTTCTACCTTCCCGGTAATAACATTGACTGGTGATGACAATATCCCAGAACAATTATGGCAAGCAGCAAAATCTTTCCCAGCATTTATTGTTGTCAATCGCTGGGTAAAAATAGATGATTCCAACATATCTCGTATATATTTCCATTTTTCGCGTTTCTCTGTTCCTTTATCTCCTAAAATAAATAAGTTGTTAAGTGCCTGTACCTCCGCATGCAAACCAGCAATACCCGCCATCGTAGGTAATATATTTTCATTGTTAACAATATGCCTTCTAATCAAAACCTCTGTTTCTGCATGCAAAAAAGTGTTTCCCTGTCGATACATACCCCTGACCCCAGAAATAAATTTCTCAATGTCAGTGACTTCATAAACTTCGGCCTCGTCAATTGCTTTGTATTCCCATTTTCCTTCTTTATTTTTTACTATTGAGAGTTTACGACGTTCAATCAGGTTAATACCAGGAAACAGCTTTCCTTTTGCTAAATTTCTCTTATTATCCTTAAAATTGACAAATTCATCTTTATAATGACCATTATGCTCATATCCTGCATGAGCAGCAAAATCTTGCAAAGATTTTTTTGAATAAATAAAAACACCATTTTCGTTTAAACCTGGCATAATGAATTTACATTGCTTCGCATATTTTAACTTCCCAAATTTTTCTGAAGAATCTAGGATTAATTTTGTTTTATCACTAAATTCTTTATATTTACCAGTAAGTTTCCTATAAGCTAACATTACCGCTTCTACATTAGGAATTTCCAGACATAATGAATCTGTCATTCTATCTAAAGTTTTTCCTTTGCCAGATTGAGTTGTTTTTTCATTACGAATACGATTCTGGAACATTTATAAACCTCTATTATTGGTTGATCCTATTACACCTAAAATTATCATTACGATGTTCTGACGTCTCAATTATAAGAATTTAGATAAAGAGCGATCTGAACAGCTACTTTAGTCAAAAAACATTGTCACACTTTTCAATACGCTACAAAAGGAACAAAGAAATTTCTGACAAATCAGATAATGAAAAATATTGCCAAGTAAATAAAAAACAGCCAAATTTAACC
>NZ_LJCS01000113.1:0-5016 GCF_001280945.1 Photorhabdus heterorhabditis
TAATGTATTCCAGTCGCTGGGCTTTCCGTTTCTTTGACACAGCATCCTGCCTGTCTTTCCTCGCCTGTTCACTCTGCGCATAATGCGCCTTATCCGCGTCACGGTTAGGGGCGGCAAGAAAAAACGGCGTACTGAGTAGCCTCCCATTGGCGTAGCGTTCGATACGCCAGGCGGTCAGCCAGTCCATCTGGTTTTTCATGGCCTGCTCCAGCGCCACAGCTGACCGTACCGGCTCAAAGCGGGCCGCCTCTTCGGCGGATAGCAGTTGTTCCGGCATATCAAGTCCCAAAGTGACTTTGCGCCAAGCGTTGAAGCGGTTGATGAGTTCAGGTGCAATTGTAAATTCATCACCAACATCAGGTGACATAGAACGCCAAGTATCATTGACTAAATCTACAGGTAAGACTTCTTCTGGTACTTTCAAAGGTGCACCGAAATCAAACGCCGCAGCATACATTTCATGTAGAGAAATCTGCGACAATAGCAATGAATCTGTTTTACCTATCGATTTACCCTGATCTCCCGGTGGATAACCGCCCCCCAAATCAGAATGCACCCCGGGATAAATCACCTCGGTGCTGCCGGTCGGGTAAGTGCCATCTGAACGGCGAATCGAATCCATCGGGAAGCTCAACCGCTGTTCATGGGTCGAGACCAGATGTACACAGCGTTTCACCAACCCGCCGTAAATCTCCTCCGATGGCAGCTCCTGCGTGCCGTCTGCCCAGGCCATATGCCCCTCAACAACAGGAACCATATGGCTCACTCCAACCGACGCCACCGTGTCAAACAGCCCGAGAAACTCCACACTGATGGGCAGGTTACAATCCGGGTCGGTTTCACCTTTATGTTGCAAACACTGAGCGGGTTTCTGGTTTTCCTCTTTTGGCGGCGGTAACAGTTCGGTCAGCCAATTCACAAACGCCCTCGCTTCCGCTGCTCCACGGGAAAAACCATACACATACAGTTTCATCCCCAACAGCTTAGATTTACCCGGTTCCGGATGGCTGCGGGCTATTTTTAGCTCACGCTTTAAACAGTCAAATTGCTTATAAAACTCGCCATAACGATTATGCGCCCCTCCCAGGTCCAATGTGTGCCAGGTGGTGGCCATCTCCTCCAGGGATTTTTGACTTTCACTGTTGGTCATCTGTTTTTGTGTCAGGCTAAAGCCAAGGACATCAATCAACCGCAGCAACGCCCAGTTGATCCGGTCCTCACCCCGATCAGCAAAAGCCAGCCCCCACGTGCTGTAATCCAGATCATTAATTTCCGGGAAAGGCGTGCCGACACCGGGAATATAATATTTAAAGTATTCTCCGCCGGTGCTTTCGATATCATCCAGCAACGGCTTACCTGCCGCCCCACCCGCATAACCGGCCCCAATCGTCGCCTGAAACAGCCGAACGATATTAGTCGGATGGTGAGGAACAGCCTGATAAAGATCGTTATACAAATTATTGCCGGTGCCATCAAAAAACAGGCTGACATGCAACGTTTTACAACAAGGCCGCTCTACCCGGCGATTCGCCGCCAGACACAATTCCTGATGGTAGGCTCTTTCCTGACTGGCCTGCTGGTAACAATTTTTCCCGACCAGATAGCTCTGGGTAGGCAACCGCCCCTTAGCAGGAAAGGGCGCGGGTAACCAGACTGTATCATGATGATTTATTTCGGACATACTGTCGGCTCCTTCATTTTCAACGGTTCTTTAATCGGGTAGTTTGGGCTACCGTAGGCGTCACAAGAGGTCGTGACTTTAATCTGATCACAGGGCAAGAAATGCACCGTAATCCCGCAGGTATCTCCCCCATTCTGATAATAGGGCACCGGCACTACCTGGCTATGTTGGCGTTTCTGGGCATTGATTTTTTCCCTCCACGCCAAATATTCGTCCCATTTATCGAAGCCAGGAAACCCTTTCATAGTTCCTACTCCTGTTTCCCAATCCACCTTGACCGTCATCCCCGGTTTCCATTTCGCTGGCACGCTATAGCAACAACCACCGCCCCCCCCCTGATACGGTCCGATACTATCGATACCCGGCGTGTCATCCACACTGAACCGATTAATCGCCCACTTGGTATGGTTAATCGCGATAATCACGCCTGCCTGCGCTGGAAACTGGCTACACGCCGCCAGTAACAGGCATAAAACCGCCCATTTAAACCGGTGTTTTTTCATCTTTCTCTCCTTCAATAAGGCATAATCTGGCTTTGAGATGCCTGTCGGCATTATTTCGGACATACTTTTGGCTCCTCCATTACTAACGGTTCTTTAATCGGATAATTGGGACTATTGTAGGTAGCGCAGGACGTCGTCACCTTCACCTGATCACAGGGTAAGAAATGCACCGTAATCCCACAGGTGCGCTGACCGGTATAATCGGGCACTGGCACTACCTGGCTATGCTGGCGTTTCTGGGCATCTATTTTGTTTTTCCATGCATGATATTTTTCTCTATCCGCAAAACCTGGGAAACCATCCATTTCCCCCACTCCCGTCTCCCAATCCACCTTAACTGTCATCCCCGGTTTCCATTTCTCCGGAGCCCGATAGCAGCAACCACCGCCACCGCCCTGATACGGCCCGATAATATCGATACCGGGATTATCATCCACACTGAACCGGTTAATCGCCCACTTAGTATGGTTAATCGCGATAATCACGCCAGCCTGCGCCGGAAACTGGCTACACGCCGCCAGTAACAGGCATAAAACCGCCCATTTAGCCCGGTGTTTCTTCATCTTTCTCTCCTTCAATAAGGCATAATCTGGCTTTGAGATGCCTGTCGGCATTATTTCGGACATACTGTCGGCTCCTTCATTTTCAACGGTTCTTTAATCGGATAATTGGGACTATTGTAGGTAGCGCAGGACGTCGTCACCTTCACCTGATCACAGGGTAAGAAATGCACCGTAATCCCACAGGTGCGCTGACCGGTATAATCGGGCACCGGTACTACCTGGCTATGCTGGCGTTTGTAACTGTCCATTTTTTTCTTCCATGTCATAAATTTCTCCCTGTCCTCGAATCCGGGAAATCCTTTTGTTCCTCCAGCCCCCGTTTCCCAATCTACCCGGACCGTCATACCCGGTTTCCATTTCGCTGGCACGCTATAACAGCAACCACCGCCACCGCCCTGATACGGCCCGATAATATCGATACCCGGCGTATCATCCACACTGAACCGGTTAATCGCCCACTTGGTATGGTTAATCGCCTCAATGGTTCCTGCCTGCGCCGGAAACTGGCTACACGCCGCCAGTAACAGACACAAAACCGCCCATTTAAATCGGTGTTTTTTCATCTTTCGCTCCTTCATTGAGGGATAATCTGGCTTTGAGATGCTTAAGCACGAATGATGCCCGCTTATCATCCAGTAAGACCTGAGCGTCTGATGCCTCGACCATCAAGGCATAACAGAGGTTAAACAGGTGTTCACGTGCCACGTCTGGGTAGTCGCACGGATTCAGTTGCGGCATTAGCAGATGAGCATCAGAAACGCACAGGAGAGACTCCAGCTGTTTATCGGTGAGATCGATTTTCCCGATAGGGTTATCAATTGAGCCTAAATCACCCGTCCCCAAAACAAAGCGCGGGATCTCATCGCGATCAAGCCAGCTCCAGAATAGAGCGGGCCGCTGGAATTGTTGTTGCTGTTCCTTATCCAAAATATGGGACAACAGCACCGGAAAAATACGTGGATCAAAAAAGCGTAAAATCCCTGTCTGTTCGGCATATGTCACCTCCACACATTGAATTAAATATTGGGACAAAGATTTAAATGACCATGGCGAACACAAAACCAGCAACCGCGATTTTCTACCCAAAGGCAAAATGATTTCGTCCATCCATTGCCGCTGGTCAGACTGGGTTAAATCAATCCGCAGCAATATTGGGACTTCATCCGCCATACTTTCCTCTGGCAACCCCTGAAATAATGAACACCACCTAATCTCAGGCGAAAAACTTTGCAGTGCCGGGAGTAAAAAGAATTCCCCTCCAGACTGATCCACAATGATATCGAGATAAGACAGATTGACATCGGTAATAGATGTCTCAAGTGAGGCAATCCAGTCAGTTATTTCAACGTTATTCATCATTTATTTCCTTCCCCTCAAGACAACCCCTTTCGCCATCTTCTGCGCTTTCTTTAAGCACTCTTTACACACGGATTCCGGCAAGTCCGGTAACGGAAAATCCTGTTTGGCCGGGGCGTCCATTTTGTGCTGCCCTTTCAGGCTTAGCAGGCCCGGCCCATGAATTTCAATTTCTCCTGCCGGAGAGAGACGGATATAGGCGCCGCCACACGCCAACGTCAGGCCATTTTTAGCGATAATCTGTACCTGGCCCTGCGTTGACTTGACGGTGACATCCTTTAACGCGGTAAGACCTAACTCATCCCCGTGGGATTCCATCGTGAATGGCCCTTTCCCCGAGACCAGACGCATTCCCTCTGTCTGCGCCAGTAAAGAGATGGCCTGAGTGGCATTCATACCAATGCGGCAGGCACTAGCCATATGCACGTCGCCCGCACTTTGGGCATAGAGCGCCTGACCACTGTGCAACATCACCGTCTGCGGGCTGACAACACCGATACCCTCTGGCGCACTGAGCAACATGGCGGCCATTTTCAGTTGATCCACGCCCTGTAAATAGGTTTTCAGGCTCTCGGTATCCGGTGAATAATTCAGGTGGGTTTTTGTCACCGTGCCCCACTCCATGACCTGATTCACCGCCCCTTTGACCAGACTGATCGCCGGGGTCATCGACAGGACTTCCCCTCTGGCTTTAGCCTGTTCATCCGCACTGATAAACAACCCCTTACCCGCGCGGATCACCCCCCAACTATCGGTGCGCAGTTCAAAGCCCTCGCCCCGTTTATTCGGGTGCGGGCGCTGACCATCGACAAGATGCCCCAGATTCAGCTGACTCTTGCCGCCGTATTCCGTACTGAGTTTGATGTGCTCTTTCCCGCGCTCGTCATCCATCCGCAGTTTGTTATTCGCCGGC
>NZ_LJCS01000114.1:0-4809 GCF_001280945.1 Photorhabdus heterorhabditis
AGAGGCTGGATGAGAGCCGCTATCGGTTAACGTTTGTGGCGCCGGATGGTTTACCGCTGACGTGGATTTTGCGCACGGAAGTGGGCCGGGGGCCGCTGGCATTGCTGAAACTGCGGGGTTTTAAGTTGCCGAAGGAGATTTTTGAGGGCGGTTCTGGTGATGATACCTCAGCGGCAGTCATGGATGATGATGGTGAGGTGGAATGAGGTGGCAACAGTTAATGTTTCCGGCATGGCTGAGCAGGCCAATGTCATTTTACTTCTTGGTGGTTTTATCACTTTTCGGTTCGGGCATTCTGAATCGGTAACTCTGTTTTTATTCCCTTTCTTGAGGACAATATAATGGATGATTTAACCCTGCGCTATTACGAGGCAGAAATGCGCTATCTGCGTGAAGCGGGCAAAGAATTTGCTCAGGCGTATCCAGACCGGGCCGCGATGCTCAATCTGGATAAGGGCAGTATCCGTGACCCTTTTGTTGAACGATTGCTCGAAGGCTTTGCCTTTTTGATGGGGCGTTTACGTGAAAAACTGGATGATGATCTGCCGGAGTTGACAGAAGGGCTGGTCAGCTTGCTATGGCCGCATTATCTGCGCACCATTCCGTCACTATCGATTGTTGAACTGGCCCCGGACTGGGCGCAGATGAAAAAATCCGAGCGGGTGGAAAAGGGGTTTGAAGTGCTGTCGCAGCCGATTGGTTCGCGCCGGACTCGTTGCCGCTACACCACGACTCAGGCGGTTCAGTTGTTGCCTTTGGCGCTGACAGCGGCATCCTTTCAGACGGAACCGGATGGTCGTTCTGTTATCCGGCTGCGTTTTGACTGTGGGAAGATGGTGGACTGGCGGCAGGTTGATTTGAGTCGTTTGCCGCTATACCTGAATGCGGATAGCCCTCTGGCCTGTGCATTACATCAGGCATTCACGCTTCAAACACAACAACTGTATTTACGTCTGCCCGGTCAGCCTGACCGCCAGCCGTTTGCGGGTCGATTCTCGCCGCTGGGATTTGGGGAGGCGGATAGGTTGTGGCCGAAAGGGGAAAGTGCGTTCAGTGGTTATCAGTTGCTGCTGGAGTATTTCACCTTCCGTGAGAAATTTATGTTTGTGGCGCTCTGTGGGCTGGAAACCTTGATGCTCTCCGACGAGACACCGTGGTTTGAGCTGGATGTGGTGCTGAGTGAACGCTGGTCCGGTGACTTGCCGTTTTCTGCTGAGCATATCCGTTTGCATTGTTCTCCGGTGATTAATCTATTTTCGCTGGAATCTGACCCGTTGAAGTTGTCACCCTTGCAGACCGAATATCTGCTGCGCCCGATGCGTTTACAGGATGGGCATATTGAGATTTATTCGGTGGATGCAGTGCTGTCCTCGAAACGCAGTGGTCATCAGGGGTATGTGCCGTTCAGTAGTTTTCGTCATAAAGGGGGCATGATGCGACATGATGCGCCGGAGCGTTATTACCATACCCGGGTGAAACGGGGGCCGTCAGGTTTGTACGACACGTGGTTGATTTTAGGCGGGGAGGATTTTGATGACGATAAACTGGATGAAGAAGAAAACTTGTCGCTGACCTTGACTGGCACCAACGGGCAACTGCCTCGCCGGGCATTGCAGGATACCTTGCTGGATACGCCCGTCAATTCTCCGCTGGCGGGACTGACTGTGCGTAACCTGTGTGAACCGACGTTGCCCTGTTATCCGCCGAATCAGGACCGCTTTCACTGGCGGATACTGAGTCATCTCGGTTCCAACTTCCTCAGTATGATGGATAACCCGGATGTGTTGCGCGGCACGCTGGCTCTGTATGACTGGACTGATGATGAGATGAACATCCGTCGTTTGGATGCGATTGTGGCGGTGAAACATTCGCTTATCGAGCGGTTTGAGCAGGGGTATCTGCGCCGGGGTGTTCACATTGAAGTGACGGTGGATAGCCAGGGGTTCTCCGGCACGGGTGATATTTGCCTGTTCGGTGAAATGCTCAGTCGCTTCTTTGCGTTGTACACCGATATTCATCTGTTTAACCGGCTCACGCTGATTTTGCAACCCACAGGGGAACGATTGTTATGGGAAGAACACCACTGTCCGCACATTCCGGGCTGATGGCCGTACTAAAGGCCAATATATCGACACTCGATTTCTACTCATTCTGTCAGATAATTGAGCGGGCCGTCCCTGACCAGCCGCTGCTGGGCAGTACAGATAATCCTGTCGATGATGCGATACGTTTCCGTCCTCATCCGGGGATGGGTTTTCCGGTCAGCGAGTTAAAAGCGATAGAAACTGATAGCGAACGTCCAGATTATCCGCCGACGGCCAGAACCACATTTATGGGATTGTATGGTGTGGATTCCCCGCTGCCGACGGCTTATCTGGACGATATTACCCAGCACCGGGACGGGCATGACATGATTGCCGCCTTTCTGGATATCTTTAATCACCGGATATTTACTCAGTTCTACCGTATCTGGCGTAAATATTCCTACCCAGCGACTTTTGCCGCCGGGGGAACTGATGGAACGTCTCAGTGTTTACTGGGGTTGATTGGCTTAGGTATCCCGGGTAGCCGACAGCATATTACTACGCCGGTGTCCCGTTTTCTGGCTCTGCTCAGTGTGATGCGTCTGCCGACCCGTACTGCTGAAGGGGTCTCAGCACTGGTCGCGTTGCTGGCGCCGCAGACTCGCTCGGTGGTGACCCCCTGTTGCCTCCGGCAGGTCCATCTGACGCATCCGGCGGATTTTTCAGACACCCATCCGGTTTCTCTGTCACAGCGCACGGTACTGGGCAGAATGGGTACCGATATTAATAGTCAACTTTTGGTGGCATTGCACACGCATTGTTCTGAGGAGGCGCTAGGTTGGCTACCGGGCGGTCAATTGCACACTGATTTTCAGGTATTGTTGCGGGTTTATCTGGGCTGGCGTTACCCGGCCAGACTGCAACTGACTTTGCCGACCCGTATATTGCCGCCACCGTTACTGGGGGGTCCACCGGTTCAGTTGGGATTAACCGGGGTGTTAGGACTCAAGGCGGAACATCCTCCAACGATGATACCTGACAACATAACAGTGAATTTGGGGAATTATCAGGGCATCACGCCAGATAACCATGAAAATATAGGAGGATGCTATGTCAATTATGCCTTTTTATAAAACCATGCCGGTAATAGCGGCGATAACATGGTTGTTGACCGGCTGCGGTCTGACCCAGACGGTGAGTGATGGCACGGTTTCAGTCGCACAATCACTTTTCCATAAGCAGGTAAAAACGCTGCATCTGGATTTTATTCCACGGGCAGCGGTCAATACTGATGGTGGAGAAAATATGGCTCTGTCTGTCCCCACACTGGTACGTATCTATCAGTTGCGGGATAACAAAGCGATATTGGCGGCGGATTATGCGGATTTACTGAATGACGGTGACCGGGTACTCAGCGCTGATAGTCTGGCGAGTCAGGAGGTGGTGGTGAAGCCGGGCGGTCATGCGTCTCTGGATATGCCGATGGCGACGCAGGCGAAATATGTGGCGGTAGTGGGGCTGTTCCGAAACCCGGATCTGTCTAAAGGGACCTGGCGCCGGATAATAACACGTTATGAATTGTTACCGGATAAGCCTCGGACGATTGAGTTGAATGCCAAGGGGTTGGCTTTGTTGCCTGAGCAGGAGTGAAAAGAATGAAAAAGAAAACGACAATGAACAAGCCTTCTCTATACGACAGCCTGGCGGGAAGTTTTACCGGTGGTTTGACGTTGTCTCAGGTCAGTGAAGAAGAACAGGTGATTTTATCGGTACTGGATAATATGCAGCGCATCCTCAACTGCCGGGCAGGAACGCTCGCCCATTTACCGGATTACGGTCTGCCTGATCTCAGTACCATTCTGCAAGCATTGCCTGCGTCGTCCCAGCGTCTGATTGCGACGATCGAACATACGCTATTGACTTATGAACCGCGTTTGAAGCAGATCACAGTGACGTTACTGCCGATGCTTGAACCGGCCCATCTGCGTTATGACATCCACGCAGAATTGACAGGTGTGGGATTAGTGCGTTTTAGCACGGAATTTGTACCGGAAGGGCAGGTGTTGATCCGTCACTTGCGTCAGCAAGGGCATCTGGATTAATTCACTGTTTCATCAGGCGGTATTCTTTGTTATCGAAACGGATTTGGCAGCCAACAAAGAAGCAACTTGAAAGATGACGGGTATAAGCAATTAAGGCCGCGGGAACTGCCCCCGCAGCCTATCGCAGAACGGCACGTGAGCCTCTTGACTCATACCGCTCCCATCAAGCAAACACGCCTCACTTCACTGAGAGAAAGGGAAGCTTCGTGGTGACGTTTGAGCAAGCCATTTTCAATTAGCTGTTGATGCCAGAGAGGAATAAATTTTTGGCAAAAGTCATCGACGCAGCAGTAGTTCTTCTAAATGAGACATGCCTGAGGATCTCCCCGATTTTGTTTTATTTAGCAAAAATTTTGATCGTGCCTCAGACACGCGGAAAAAGGCTATTAGCAGAAACGGGGGAAACGAGAAATTGCTGGGAGAGTTTCTCATAAATTATTCTGCGCAGTAACAACCTTGAATTGAACGAGTATTTACTTTGCAGTGGTTTTAATTCATATCATGATTATACTTATTTGTCTCGTTATAGGGATGGAAAAGTAAATAAGAGTAGTGTTAATAGTAAGAAAATGATGTTAGACGATATCGTAATAATACTCTCATTAACCTGTCTGGTTTTATTTGTGAAAATTATTATATGTCCGCCTGATGACAGTAAAATTATTTGATCCTGTTTTAATATG
>NZ_LJCS01000115.1:0-4759 GCF_001280945.1 Photorhabdus heterorhabditis
TATGCCTGGCGGCGATAGCGCGGTGGTCCCACCTGACCCCATGCCGAACTCAGCAGTGAAACGCCGTAGCGCCGATGGTAGTGTGGGGTCTCCCCATGCGAGAGTAGGACACTGCCAGGCTTTAAATTAAAGCTTTATGTCGGGGTGACAGAGTGACATGGAGCGTAGTAAGCAGAGAGTAGGGCGAACCCGTTGGAAACGGATTTGAACATTGCAAGATCGACAACCCGAAGGATGAACAGCAAGTGGTGGGCCGTTCGTAATCTGTCAAGATTTTAATTAAGGTTTTTCGCCAATAGTGGTTGCAAAGCCTATTGCTGATATGGCTCAGTTGGTAGAGCACACCCTTGGTAAGGGTGAGGTCCCCAGTTCGAATCTGGGTATCAGCACCACATAGAATATATAAAGAATTCGTCTGGCGGCGATAGCGCGGTGGTCCCACCTGACCCCATGCCGAACTCAGCAGTGAAACGCCGTAGCGCCGATGGTAGTGTGGGGTCTCCCCATGCGAGAGTAGGGAACTGCCAGGCTTTATTTTAAGATGAAAGGGCCATCCGATAGGGTGGCCTTTTTGCATTTGGCGAAAAAACTAACTTAGCTTTCCAACTGTTTTCTACGCCTATAGGCTGATAAACTACTCATTAAATCTTTGTTGAGTATTAAGTAAATGCTTTCTCTTAAAAAGTTTAATGCCTTTGGGTTATCAGCCTATGCTAAACATTTAGACGTAGCTGAGTCTACCGAATCTTTATTGGCTTTATGGCAGGAAGCCAAAAACCAAAAACAACCTGTATTGCTGCTTGGTGGAGGCAGTAATGTCTTATTTACTGAGGATTTTGAAGGAACGGTGATCCTGAATAGGATCATGGGGATCCAATGTCAGGAAACTGATGAATCATGGCATTTACATGTAGGAGCAGGAGAAAATTGGCACGATTTAGTTTGCTATTCTCTCCAAAATCAGATCTATGGGTTAGAAAATTTAGCTCTAATTCCTGGTTGTGCTGGTGCAGCACCAATTCAAAATATTGGTGCATATGGCGCTGAATTTAGAGATGTATGTGAATACGTAGATGTTCTTAACCTGAAGTCGGGAGAGAAAGTGCGTCTTAGTGCTGATAAATGTCAGTTTGGATATCGGGATAGTATTTTCAAGCATAAATACAAAGAGAACTGTTTTGTTATCTCTGTGGGTCTATTGTTAAAAAAGAATTGGCAACCGATATTGAACTATGGTGATTTAACTAAGTTATCGAAAGGTAGCGTAACTCCTCGTCAGATTTTCGATTTAGTATGTACAATGCGTACTAGCAAACTACCTAATCCTGCCGTGGTAGGAAATGCAGGTAGTTTCTTTAAGAATCCAATCGTTAGTGCAGAAATTGCGGCTAAAATTAAAGAAAACTATCCTGATAGTCCTCAATATCCTCATACTAATGAAACGTTTAAATTAGCGGCAGGTTGGCTCATTGAACAATGTAATTTGAAAGGCTATCGTATTGGTGGCGCAGCTGTGCACCTTAGGCAAGCTTTGGTATTAATAAACCAGGAAAATGCTACATGTAAGGATGTAATTGCATTGTCTGCCTATGTTCGTCAACAAGTGATAAGAAAATTTGGTGTATTACTTGAACCTGAGGTTCGCTTTATTGGCTCTAAAGGTGAAATTGATGCTGTGGAATGCATTTCATGAAAGATATAACTGTACCATTGCAATTGATTAAGATTTTGTCTGATGGAGAAATTCATTCAGGGCAACAATTAGGGCAAGACTTAGGGATGAGCAGGGCTGGAATTAATAAGCATATACAGACTATTCGTGAATGGGGAATTGAACTGGAAACGGTACCTGGTAAAGGTTATAGTTTTTTGGCTCCTGTGCAGTTACTTGATGAGTGTAGTATTTTTCAATATTTACCTGAGGGTCGTATTGCGGTTTTACCAGTTATTGATTCGACTAATCAGTTCTTACTTGATCGTTTATCTGAGCTGAAATCAGGAGATGCCTGTGTTGCTGAATATCAGTATGCTGGTAGAGGTCGGCGTGGTCGGAAATGGGTTTCTCCTTTTGGTAAGAATCTTTACTTATCTATGTATTGGTGTCTTGAGCAGGGGCCTGCTGCTGCGATTGGATTGAGCTTGGTTGTGGGTATTATTATTGCTAAAGTATTGCATCGATTAGGTGCTGACAGAATTAAAGTAAAATGGCCAAATGATTTATATCTTGATGATAAGAAATTAGCTGGGATTCTAGTCGAGTTGATGGGAAAAACTGGTGATGCCGCCCAAATTGTGATCGGTGCGGGTATAAATATTGCTATGGATCATAAGGGTAAAGAATCTATTAATCAGCAATGGATTAATTTGCAGCAGGCAGGTATTGAAGTTGATCGTAATAAGTTGGCAGTAGAAATAATACTTGAGTTAAGAAAGGCTCTGATTCAGTTTGAAAATGAAGGTTTGTCTTCATTTGTTTCTCGGTGGTTTGAGTTAGATAATTTTATGGATAGACCGGTAAAATTAATTATTGGTAATCAGGAAGTCCATGGTATAGCTAGAGGTATTAACCAGCAAGGAGCTTTGTTACTTGATCAAAATGGTGTTGTCACTCCATATATTGGTGGTGAGATTTCTTTGAGAGGTTGTCATTAATAACCGGAAGAGAGATATCTTCCGGCTTTAAAATTATTTTATTTACGCAGCCTCACGCTTTCAATGGTGTGATTGGCGCCTTTTGTCATGATTAGGCTTGCTCGTTCTCGGGTTGGTAGAATATTTTGTTGTAAATTTAATCCATTGATTTCTTGCCAGATATTAGATGCGGTATTTATAGCTTCTTCTTCTGATAACTTAGAATAGTTGTGGAAATAAGAATCTGGATCTGAAAAAGCACCCTGACGGAATTTCAGGAAGCGACTAATATACCAGCCCTTAAGTAATTTTTCTGATGCATCGACGTAGATAGAAAAGTCGACGAAATCGGAGACAAATACATGATGTGGATCATGGGGATAATCCATACCGCTTTGCAATACATTCAGACCTTCCAAAATCAAAATATCTGGTTGTTCAATGAGTTTTTTTTCATTTGGCACGATGTCATAGGTAAGATGAGAGTAAACTGGTGCAGATATTTGCTTGGAGCCTGATTTAATATCAGATACGAATTTCACTAGGCTGTGCATATCATACGATTGTGGAAACCCTTTCTTTTTCATCAATCTACGTTCATTCAGCACGCTGTTAGAATGCAGAAAACCATCTGTAGTAATTAATTCTACGCTTCTGTGTTCGGGCCAACGACTCAGCAGCGCCTGTAATAGGCGCGCTGTAGTGCTTTTACCAACGGCAACACTACCAGCAATACCTATGATATAAGGGACTTTTTGCTCATCAGTACCTAGAAATTGTTCAAGTACGGCTTGGCGCCGTAAATTTGAACTGATATAAAAATTGAGTAAACGAGATAAAGGAAGGTAAATTTCAATAACTTCTTCTAAAGAAATTTCTTCATTAATCCCTTTTAGATCAATTAATTCTTCTTTTGTTAATGTTAGTGGGACTGAATCACGTAAGGTAGCCCATTGTTCACGATTGAATTGCAAATATGGAGTAGCCAAAAAAGGTTCTTTTTTATTCATAGACCAACATCTGCCGTTTGTGCAGGTTGGACAGGTTGTAATAAACAACCTGTACCCGACAAAAAATAAATTGCATCATATCGATTGAGAGGCTGTAGGCGTAGGCTTTTTTATATTTTTAGCGGTTTTTTTTGATAAGAAATGCAGAATTGTAAAAAAATTGGGTTGCTTTGCTTAATGCTAGCTAGGATTTTTCTTTCATAATGATGGAAGTTTAACTGAAGAAAATGAAATAGTTTATTAAGTTCTATAGAACTTGTGATCAATTCTTTAATAGTTATAGATAATTTTTCGTTGGTTATTTGGGCTGAATCTATTGAAAAAAGCAGCTATTCGAATAAATGCGAGCATTTTATGACCGAACGATCAGGGAAGGCAATTTTTTTGTTGCATAGAGCGCTCACACTACCTAGAATGCGCAGCACTTGATGCCGGCATAGCTCAGTTGGTAGAGCAACTGACTTGTAATCAGTAGGTCCCGAGTTCGACTCTTGGTGCCGGCACCATTAAAATTTGGATAAGGTGGGGTTCCCGAGCGGCCAAAGGGAGCAGACTGTAAATCTGCCGTCACAGACTTCGAAGGTTCGAATCCTTCCCCCACCACCAAACAATCAGATTTAATCTTGAGTGTTTGCATATGAGTAGTTACTCCAAGTAAAACACATTGAGATACAACTTACAGCTGATTTAAGTCAGGTAGCCGAGTTCAATGCGGGCATCGTATAATGGCTATTACCTCAGCCTTCCAAGCTGATGATGCGGGTTCGATTCCCGCTGCCCGCTCCAAGATGTGCTGATATAGCTCAGTTGGTAGAGCACACCCTTGGTAAGGGTGAGGTCGGCAGTTCGAATCTGCCTATCAGCACCACTTCTTTAATGTCCTTGTCTCCTGGTTTTTTCCTGTAAATGATTCAACAAGCGACTGCTTGGTTGATGTGGTGAAACCACCGATTCCGTGTCTTAGAGGGACAATCTAATGTCTAAAGAAAAGTTTGAACGTACAAAACCGCACGTTAACGTTGGTACTATCGGCCACGTTGACCATGGTAAAACTACCCTGACTGCTGCAATTACTACTGTACTGGCTAAAACCTACGGTGGTAACGCTCGTGCATTCG
>NZ_LJCS01000116.1:0-4758 GCF_001280945.1 Photorhabdus heterorhabditis
CTGAGTTGAGTAAGCTCACCGGCAAAGCCTGCTGCATCAATGACAGGGCATCATCCACCAGATGAATCGCCCCCCCCCGGGACAACGGCATCAGACATTCAAAAATCGACAGGTCGAAGTTCATCGATGTCGAGAAAAGTGTCTCCCGGCTTTCTTCCGCCGCAAACGCCTGCCGCGCCCAGCACAGGAAGTTCACCGTATTCCGGTGCTCAATCATCACCCCTTTGGGCACGCCGGTAGAACCAGAGGTATAAATCACATACGCCAGATGCCGTGGCGTCAACGCCGTTCTCTGTGGATTACGGTCTGGCTGCTCTGGCAGGGTATTCGGGTCAAGCACAATCAGGCCAGCAAGGGCTTCCTCACCCAGTGCGCCACATCCCGTACTGTCCGCCAGGACAATAACCGGGGCGGCATCAGTCAGAATATGAGCCAGACGCTCTCCCGGATAAGCCGGGTCCAGTGGCACATAAGCCCCACCGGCTTTCAGTACCGCCAACAGCGCCACCACCATGGCCGGGGAACGTGATACGCAAATCGCCACCCGCTGGTCTGGCTCCACGCCCAAGGCAATCAACTGATGAGCCAGCCGGTTGGCGTGGGCATTTAATTGCGCATAGCTAAGGGTCTGCGCTTCATACACTAACGCGGTTGCGTCCGGGGTCTTCTCCACCTGTTGTTCAAACAACTGATGAACACATAACGGGTCAGGATAGGGAGTTTCCGTCGCGTTCCACGATTTTAACAACAACGTACGCTCTGCTTCCGGTAGGATTTCCAATGCCCGAACAGGCATTTCCGGGGCTTGCTCCAGCGCTTCCACCAGACTTTCCAGCGCCTGCTGCATATAACCGCACAGGTTTTCCGGATCAAACGGTTGCACTGCCTGAGCGGTCAGCCCCAGCGATTCACCAAAATCCTCCACCGACAGCATAAACGGATAGTTGGTCCGCTCCTGTCCAACCAGAAATTCAATACCACTTATCAATTCATCTGACGTTTCCAGCAAGGCATTATGTCGATAGTTCAACAGACTACTAAAGAGTGGGATATCCCCCCGCACCCCACTGCAACGCTGGACTAGCGCCAGTGAAGCATGCTCATGCATCAATAATCCAGCCAGCCGGGTATGAGCAGCCTGTACGCTGTCCCGCACCGGGGTCTCATTGATATCCAGACGTAACGGCAGGGTATTGATAAACAGCCCCATGCCATTGTCGGTTCCTTCACCTGACGCCATCCGCCCAAACAACACCGTACCGAACACCACTTTCTCCTGACCACTGGTACGCGACAACACTTGCGCCCAGGCCAGATGACACAACGCCGCCAGACTGACGCCCAAATACCGGGCCTGACTACGCAGACGGTCATTCAGCTCAGGTGCTAGCATCCGTCGCGATTCTGTCACCTGTGAACCATCACGGTGCACCTCAGTCAAGCCAAACGGCAAGGTTGGCTCATCCACCTCCGCCAGCATGTCAGTAAAGAAACGGGTGTGTTCTTCCTGACTGACCCCTAACCGAGCCTCTGCCACCAGATTGCGGAACGGGACCGACGCGGGCAAGCTATTCCCTTGCCCGGCAAGGAATGCCTGTACTTCTCGGCTCATCACTTCCAGCGTGATATGGTCGCCAATCAGGTGATGCAGCAGTTGCAGCATAATCCAGCGGCCATCAGTCTCCTGAGCGACTACAAAGCGCAATAACGACGCCTGGCCCAAATCGAGACGATAATGACGGGGATTAAAACGTTGCGCCAATTGATCACAAACCGCCCCATCAGCCGGGTCCAGCGTCAATTCAGTCACTAACAAAGGTGCCTGACGCCAGACTACCTGAACCGGGACGGACAATCCTTCCCAGACAAAGGCGGTTCGCAGAATATCGTGGCGATCAACTACCTGCTCCACCGCCGCCAGATAACTATCCAGCAAAGTCCGGTCAGCAAAGGTTATCTGGTTGACTAACAAATACGGATCACCTTCGCTTGCCAACAAGTGGTGGAACAAAATCCCGTCCTGCAACGGCGACAACGCATAGATATCCTGAATATTGGCTATCCCACCCAGCACTTGACCGACGATACGGTCAATCTCTGACTGAGTTAAATCTATCAGCGGTAACATCTCTGGTGTCAATTCCGTGGTCATCGGCGTGATAACATTCGGCGGCACTATCACAGCCTGATGCTGCCCCAACGTTTGGGCCAGTTCAGACAACACCGGCGACTGGAACAGATCACGCACCGCCAGTGTCAATCCCTGATGACGCAAGCGTTCAATCATGCGTACCGCCAGCAGTGAATGGCCGCCTAGGGCAAAGAAATTATCGTGCCGGCTGATCTGGTCAATCCCCAGCAACTCACACCAAATCGCCGCTAACGCGATTTCCGTTTCTCCCTGCGGCGCTTCGTAAACCTGACGGGCAAACGCCCCACTGTCCGGTTCCGGGAGGGCGCGGCGATCCAGCTTACCGTTTGGCGTTAACGGGAATGCATCCAGCCGCACAAAGGCTGATGGCACCATATAATCCGGCAACAGGGCGCTCAGGTGGATACGCAGGCTATTGACCAGCTCCTCATGGGCCTCCGCCACCACATAAGCCACCAGCCGTTTCTCCTGCCCGTCACCCAACGCCAGCACCACACAGTCATTCACTGCGGGATGCTCCGCTAACCGCGCCTCAATTTCCCCCGGCTCTATTCGGAAACCGCGGATTTTAACCTGATGGTCGTTACGGCCCAAAAATTCCAGATTGCCATCCGGCAAGTAACGGGCCAGATCGCCGGTCCGGTACATCCGTGCATTCGGTTTATCACTGAACAAATCCGTCAGGAAACGTTCTGACGTCAACTCTGGCCGATTCAGATAGCCACGAGCGACAGCGACTCCCCCAATGTAAAGCTCACCAACAACCCCCCTTGGGACAGGTTTCCCGTGGGTATCGAGAATATAGATTCGGGTATTGGAAATCGGGCGACCAATCGGTACGTTATCGACAAAACCGCTCGGGTGATTAGTATCAAACACGCTACAACCCACGACAGTTTCGGTTGGGCCGTACTCGTTGATGATGCGTGATCCAAGCGATAATGTTCGCCAGAATGCCACTGTGGAACTGGGCAGAGCTTCCCCGCCCAAGACAAAGCAATGAGCAGGACATTTTTGTCCCGCTGTTTTCAATTCCTGACCTATTGCTGAGAGATGACCAGGAGTAATTTTAACCAGAGCGCCCGACTCCATTGACAGCAGTGCAGGGAGCAATTCAACCAATTCCTGCCCGTCACGGAGCAAGCGGATCTTACCGCCACACAATAAGGGCAGGTAAAGACTGGTGACCGTGGCATCAAAGGCTATCGGTGACGAAACGATACTATCGAATTGCCTTTCAGTCCGGTAATAACTCAGCGCCCATAGCAGGTAATTACAGACACCTCGATGTTCCAGCATCACGCCTTTCGGTATCCCTGTTGAACCGGAGGTATAAATCACATACGCCAAATGCCATGGCGTCAACGCCGCTATCTGGGGATTACTGTCCGGCTGCTCTGGCTGGGTATTCGGGTCAAGCACGATCAGGCCGGTCAGGGCTGTCTCACCCAGTGCGTCACATCCAGCACTGTCCGCCAGTAAGATAGCCGGAGCAGCATCGGTCAGAATATGGGCCAGACGTTCCCCCGGATAAGCCGGGTCCAGGGGCACATAAGCCCCACCAGCTTTCAGTACCGCCAATATTCCCACCACCATGGCCGGAGAACGTGATACGCAAATCGCCACCCGCTGATCAGGCTCTACGCCCAGAGCAATCAGCTGATGGGCCAGCCGGTTAGCGCGGCCATTCAATTGCGCATAACTGAGCATCTGCGCTTCATACTCTAACGCCGTCGCGTCCGGGGTTTTCTCCACCTGCTGTTCAAACAATTGGTGAACACACCACGGGTCAGGGTACGCCGTTTCCGTCGCATTCCAGGTTTCCAGTAACAACCTGCGCTCTGCCGGGGACAGGATATTGATTTCCCCGATCCGCTGTTGAGCATGAGCAGCCATCGCTTGCAGTACCGTGTGCAGATATCCCACCTGCCGTTCTATGGTCGGTTGATCAAACAGCGCGGTGGCATAACCCAGCGTACCCACAATCCCGCCCGCCTCTTCCGACAAGCTGAGATCAAGATCAAACTTGGCAACATCAAGGACCTGATCGACTGCTGATACATCCAGCCCCGGCAGTTTCCATTCCGTATTTTCATTGTTCTGCCAGGTAAACATCACCTGGAACAACGGCGTATGCGCCAGTCGGCGCGGCGGCTGCACGATTTCCACCACCTGCTCAAACGGTAAATCCTGATGCTCCTGTGCCGCTAAGGCGGTTTGCCGTACACGCGCCAGTAATTCCGTCACGGTCAGCTCACCCGATAAATCAATCCGCAACGCCAGCGTATTCACAAAGAACCCGATCAACGGTTCCACTTCCTGACGACTGCGACCGGCACTCGGCGTGCCTATCACCACATCTTCCTGACCTGACAGGCGCGACAAGACCATTGCCCAGGCGGACAACACTGTCATGAATAACGTGACACCGTGCTGTTCACTCAGGCGTTTCAGGGCGGTCGTTAACTCTGCATCCAAGACAACCGGCACGACATGTCCGGCAAACGACTGCTCAGGCGGACGGGGCCGGTCAGTAGGTAGATCCAGCAGAACCGGCGCGTCAGCCAGCATGGTGCGCCAATAGTCGGATTGAATCCGGGTACGTT
>NZ_LJCS01000117.1:0-4660 GCF_001280945.1 Photorhabdus heterorhabditis
GGGGTCTGAAGCCCAACCGTACGAAAACGCACGCTAAGTATATTTTTTAACCAATCTGGCGTTTTATTGCCTTGATAACTAGGCCGTCATAAAGGCCAATCATCCGCCTCGTCTGCCTGCTTAAGAGGTCTGAGCTTGCCCTTTGTTACCTGTTCTGCCAGCGTGAATGTATAGTGACCCAGCATATTAATATGCGCATGGCGCAGTGGTGACAGCCGGGATTCATCGTCTTCATTAATGGCTTCGCCCTCATCACGCAAATGTGCCAGTGCGGCCTGCATATAAATGGTATTCCAGAGCACGACGGCATTGGTCACCAGCCCCAGAGCGCCCAGTTGCTCCTCTTGCCCATCCTGATAGCGCTTTCTGATCTCGCCTTTCTGCCCGTGACAAATGGCTCTGGCGACAGCATGCCTGCTTTCTCCCCGGTTAAGCTGGGTCAGGATGCGACGCCGATAATCCTCATCATCAATATAATTCAGCAGGTACAATGTCTTATTTATTTTCCCGGCTTCTATAATGGCCTGTGTTAATCCTGAAGGGCGATCGCTGCTCAGCAACGAACGAATCAAAACTGACACACGAATTGTCCCCAGCGTCAGGGAACCGGCCATGCGCATCATGTCATCCCAGTGTTGCTCTATCTTCTGGGCATTCGCAGCATTGCGGGCGATATCATTCAGCACGCCATAATCTGCATCTTTATCCACACGCCAGAATACAGAGGCTCCGGCATCAGCCAGACGGGGAGAAAACTGATAGCCCAGCAACCAGAAAAGACCGAAGATCAGATCACTGGAACCAGCCGTATCTGTCATTATCTCAGTCGGATTGAGTCCGGTTTGTTGCTCCAGTAACCCTTCCAGTACAAATATGGAATCCCTTAGCGTGCCAGGAACGACAACACCATGAAATCCGGAGTACTGATCTGAAATGAAGTTGTACCAGGTGATCCCACGGCTGGAACCAAAATATTTTCGATTGGGGCCTGCATGTACCGTTCGTACCGGAGCAATAAATCGCATGCCGTCAGCAGAGGCCACCTCACCACCACCCCATTTCTGAGCCAGAGGCAGGGTAGACTGATAATCAACCAGCCTGGCGTTTGCTTTTACCAGCGTTTCTGCCCTGAGATAATTTTGTTTGGTCCAACTCAGACGATAACGGGTCAGCGCCGGAATATTGGGTCGAATAAAGGGTTCCATGCCAATATTACAGGCTTCAGCCAGCAATACCGCACAGATACTGACGGTCAGGTCATCCATACGCGCCCCCGCCTCGCTTGCATGGGTAAATTCATCTGCAAATCCTGTATGCGCGTTAATTTCAAGAAGGAGTTCAGTCAGATCGACAACGGGCAGCAGGTCAGATATACGCTTCGAGAGTAACTTCAGCGTCAGTGGCTCATCCAATCCGTTCAGATGAGCAATGGTCAGCTTCGTGCGTTTACCGGTGAAATCCAGTGAAACAGCCTGATTATCGGCAAAATTTTTAGCGACCTGTCGGTATACAGTGTCAAGCTGCCGAGTCAGCGCATTGACGGCCTCACTGGCGTTGAGGGGATGACCAAGGGAGCGATAGACCTGCACTCTGTTGGTGTGCCAGTCCTGACCCTGGAGAAGTTTAGCCCGCGGATCTCCCCAGCGCTCGCTCCGTGCGACGTAAATATCCCGACGTCGCAAACTGTCCTGTAACTTATTCATCACACAAAGGGTATAGCCCTGTCGGGATAAATGGCCGTCTTTACCATAGCAAAGTCGTTTCCAGGGGCCGGTAATTATCGCCATTGGCGCATCATCAATATGCTGCTTCCGGGTTGACCAGATCGCCGCAAGGTAGCGTATTGCCTCCAGCGTTGTTTCACCTGCCGGAGCGGCGCTGAATTCAATATTTTCCAGCAAACAGGGAAGAAAGCGGCGGACTCTCCCATACTGTTCCACCATTTCATCGTGAAAACTGGTGTCAGAAGGTCGGGCTATGGCGTTTATAAATGCGATGGTATCGGCCAGCCTGGCTGGAGGAAATTTCCCGAATATCGTCGAGCGGATCAACTCACTGTCAACATTTTCATCCAGGAGCACCGAGCAAATATGTGCCAGCTCTAATGCTGACTTATCAAGGTCTTTCAGTGTCCGCAGTCGTTTTTTCTGACCAATTTTTTTCGCTTCACGGCCGATATCAGCGATAACCCCATCCAGAACGTCCAGCGCGTCATCCAGTGCCGATATTTCACAGGAACGGACAAAGGCAACCAGCATCGCTGTTCGTCTTGCGGGTGGCATTCGGGCTATTTTGTACACTGAAATCATATCAGCATACCGGGCGAGTGCATTGAAACGCACTGGAGGAATACCAGTAAAGTCGAGATCCTGCATGCCAAATGCTTTCAGTTTCAGGTAGCGTGCAACGGCCTGATTAAATGCGGGGCCGCTGATGGCAACAGGACCTTTTCTTAACTGATCAAAACGTGAGGTGCGTACTCCGTCAGGCACCTGTAACAGTCCTTCAAGTAATGAGCACTGTTCGCCTGATGCCAGTCCGGACAGACGTGACCAGAGCCTGTCTGCTGATTTTTCACGTATTTCGGATATCAGACGGGTCAGCGTGGTGACGCCCGGCAACAGTATTTTATTTTGTAGAAGCCAGCTGGTAGCCAGATCGAAAAGCAGACCCGGTCGTTCGTTGCTGAGCCAGCTGCGGGTGAACAGTAACCGGCTCAATCTGAAAGTCCACGGCCACGAAAAATCATGATAGCCATACTGACGACGGATCAGTGCCTGATGTTCACGCAGCGTGGTTTCTCTTCTGGAGTAGTCAGACAGAACGCCCGTATCGGATATTCCCAGTTGTCGGGCAACAAACAACTGTACGTTAGTCGGGAGCGCTGACAAGTCATGAGGCCAGGTGCCAATAAATCGAACGCTGCCAATCAGCAATGCCACCGCCAGACGGTTGGCCCTTCCGCGCCGGTTGTTAATGAAATCCATATCCGCTTCGTCGAGCAGAAAGAAACGTGCAAGCTGAATATCATTGGGTTCGCCGGAGAACTGACCATAACTGGCCCGTTGTTCCGCGTTTAAAAAGTCGGCTGGCAAAATGGCCTCCCTGGCGACGGATCACATACGAATACATACAAATGAGATGTTAATCAGGCTGTTTCAGATATTGATACAGCGTTTCACGGCTAATACCAAACTCGCGAGCAAGCTGGGCTTTTTTCTCACCCTCTGTTGCTCGCCGTCGAACTTCAATTTGTTGTTCTGATGTCAGTGATTTTTTCCGTCCACGGTAAGCTCCACGAAGCTTGGCTAAAGCGATCCCTTCACGCTGACGTTCATGGATTAAAGAACGTTCGAACTCGGCAAAAGCACCCATCACTGAGAGCATCAGGTTTGCCATTGGTGAATCTTCACCAGTGAATGTCAGACATTCTTTAACAAATTCAATACGCACACCCTTATGGGTAAGCTTTTGTACCAGGCGGCGCAAATCATCCAGGTTACGTGCCAGCCGGTCCATACTATGAACCACCACGATGTCTCCATCACGCACGAATGACAACAGTGAATCCAGTTCTGGCCGCTGAGTATCTTTACCCGATGCTTTATCGACGAAGACTTTATCCACCTGAGTCTGATCCAGTTGCCGCTCTGGGTTCTGGTCAAAGCTACTTACCCGGATATAGCCAATACGTTGACCTTTCATACGCCTCCAATACTGAATGTGTCAGAAAAGAATCTATGACCTTTAATTACTTGTGTCAATAAATTCGATTGGCGACTTCACTCTGACAGTTTTCCATCATCAGACCTGACGTCAGGTTAGGGTATAATCCAAGCTGACACTACCTTGATTGATTTTGGAAAAATCACTATGATTAGCTTTGAATCAAATAAATCATCAGGAGTCGGTAAATGAAGAGCAACATGATACAAGCAACAACTAAGGTACTGACAGCACACGTGCCACTACCGATGGCCGACAAGGTTGACCAGATGGCAGCCCGACTTGAACGTTCACGGGGTTGGATCATGAAACAGGCACTTTCCGCATGGATAGCTCAGGAAGAAGAGCGAGATCGCCTTACTCTGGAGGCTCTGGCAGATGTGGATGCTGGCCGGGTTATTGATCATCAGGCAGTGCAAGCCTGGACAGATAGCCTTGGTACCGACCAACCGTTGTCTGTGCCGCGTTGATGGAACTTAAGTGGACCAGCAAGGCGCTATCAGATTTGGCGCGCTTGTATGAATTTTTAGCTCTGGCTAACAAGTCCGCGGCGGCGAGGGCGATACATTCGTTGACTCAATCCCCGACCATTCTGCTAAGTAATCCGCGTGTTGGAGAGCAATTGTTCCAATTTGAACCACGTGAGGTTAGGCGGATTTTGGTTGGAGAGTACGAGGTTCGTTACGAGATTCTTGATTCTATCGTCTACGTGCTACGGCTGTGGCATACCCGAGAAAATCGTTGAGATGGGTGGGTCGCCCATCGACTATTTAAATCGTGCGCGAGGCTTAGCGTATGATTTATCGCGTTTCATGAGCTGATCTAGTTACGTCGTTATGGGCGTACAACCCCAGGCTGCAAGCCCATAGCCACACCAAATTGTTCAAAAAATACACTTAACGTACGTTTTCGTACGATTGGGCTTCAGACCCCT
>NZ_LJCS01000118.1:0-4604 GCF_001280945.1 Photorhabdus heterorhabditis
CTTCGGCACAATGTGTAATAAACCCCTGTCGCTTTTGACGGTGGACTGCAATGTGGTTGGGGCAATGGCACCGGTTGGCTGTGCTTTGTTTATCTTCAAACGGAAAAAAATCGGCAACATGATGGCGAATGCCATCAACGAAACTCACGCCACGCAGCTGGAAGTGAGCGTACACGATTTATCCACCCAAGAACTTATTCCCATGTTACCGGACGCGGAGCAGACGAAAGCATTCACCCATAATGTGGGTGAGGTGACCCGTCAGCAGAGACAGTTTATCGAAGAACGACGCATGCAAATCGCCAAAGAGAAGCTCAAAGCGCGTTGGGCCGGCAAGATTCTGGAACTGCCCCCGCGAGGAGGGCCTGAGCAATGAAGAACGTGATCCGTCAGGGCGATCCGGTCAGGTGTAACTGTTGTGGAATGACCACCATTGCCGGGTGTTGTCATTGGCGAAGGTGCAACGCGACCAGTCGCCTGCCAGCGACCGCAAACCGTACCCGGCTTTTTATCAACAACAACGTCGCCGGTGCAGGCGACCTCACACACTCAAAAACAGGCGTCATATTATGGCTATCCCCGCTTATTTGTGGTTGAAAGATGACGGTGGTGCGGACATCAAAGGTTCTGTCGATGTACAGAATAGTGAAGGCAGCATCGAAATTGTGGCGCTGGAACATGCGCTGCATATTCCAACGGACAACAGTACTGGCAAGCTGACCGATCCATCTGACGATCTGCAAGCTTCGCATCCGCTGCGTGAAGCGCGGGTGGTCGTTGAGGATATTGACGACAACCCGGGATTCTTCCGGGTCAGGCTGTATGCGGTGCCACACTTTCAGGTCGAAGGGATTGACGTCAGTTTGTCTTTGGTTTCTCAGATGCCGAAGGCGAAAGAGTAATCATTCACTGGGGGTTATGATGAAAATTTTACGTCCTCTCTGGATTGAGGATGCCTTTTTGGCACCTCAACAATTTCAGCAACAGGCAAGCTGGGAGGCATTGACGAAGGATTGCATTGCCCATCTGGGACTGATCCATCCTTGGGGAGTGTTGGACATTCAGTTTGATCAGGATGCACTGCGCTTAAACCGACTGAAAGTTCAGCATCTCAGAGTCCGGTTACAGGATGGAACGCTGATTGACACCGATCATGCTGACAATCTGCCAGCGGCTTGCGATTTGCAGAAGGTTATACCGGAGGATTTGCATGCGGTTGAGGTATTACTGGCATTACCGTTGGAACATGCTAATGGCGGCAACTGCCGTCAAAGCAGTGAAGAGGCAATGCCAGGACAATCGCCGCTGCGTTATCAGCAAGAGTGGGTTGAAATACAGGACAGATTCGGTGATGCGAGTGAGTCGATTGCGGTTGAGCGCTACGCATTTTCTCTGCGCTTTAAGCATGATGAAAATGGCGATTATTTGACGTGTCCTCTGGCACGTTTGGTACGTGACGGGCAGGCAGGTTGGACGCTTGATAATAGCTTTATTCCCCCGCTGCTCTCTTTCGCCGCTCATCCGCCACTGCTGGAACAGCTCGATCTGTTGCTAATTCAGCTACGTGCTAAGCGTACGCGTCTAATGGGGATGCGCCGTGAAAGTAATCAACGGATGGCCGACTTCGCTGTCGCTGATGTGTCGCTGTTCTGGTTGCTGAATGCACTCAATAGCTATGAGCCGGTGCTGAATGATTTTAAGGCTGGACCCGCATTGCACCCGGAAATCATCTACCGTGAAATGGTGAAGTTAGCAGGAGCGTTGCTGACATTCTCGTTGGATCATGATCTCGACGCGATCCCCGTTTATCAACACGATCAGTTACGTGATGTTTTTCCGCCTCTAATGCAGCTGATTAGCACTTTGCTTGAAGCCAGATTGCCATCAAGGGTGATTGCTATTGAACTGGAAGTTGTACGCGAGAATCAGTGGAAAGCCTCATTTCACGATAGACGCTTGTGCGAAGAGGCCGATTTCTATCTCTCTGTGCGCTCGTCGATACCGGCACACCAGCTGCAAACCCAGTTTCCGCATTTGTGTAAAGTAGGGGCACCCGATGATATTGACCGGTTGATTAACCGTTCATTAAGCGGCGTTCCTTTACGTCCACTAAGTCATGTGCCAGCCGCGATCCCATTGCGGTTGGAAAATCAGTATTTTGCTTTCGATCTGAATAATCCGTTGGCTAAAGCCATGCTGGAGGCGGGGAACTGTGCCTTCTATGTGCCCGGTACATTATCGGGCGTTCAGTTAGAACTATTTGCGGTATTACGTTCATGAACAAAATGATCTCAATCGACGACCTGATGCTTGACATTGGAATATTGGTGATTGCACTGAGAAACGGTGATAAATCGGCGCAGGGTGAGGCGTTATATCAAAAAGGGGTTGCGTTGATAGAAACGGCACAGCAGCAGCTAAGTGAAAGTGATGTTAGCCAAGATAACATCACCCACGTGATCTATGCCTTATGTGCATTGCTGGATGAAACCGTACTCAGCCGCCCTGGCCGGGATAATGGTCATGATACTTGGTCGAAAACGCTGTTGCAGACGCGATTTTTTAATACTCATCATGCCGGGGAACGGTTGTTTGAACGTATCCGTCAGGTATTGAAGCAATCGCAACCTTCCTTGATGGTACTGACTTGTTTCCAACGCGTATTAGCACTGGGTTTTCAGGGGGGGGATAACGAACAGATTGCACAGGAACGCCAGTCATTACTGGATGTATTGACTCAGCGTGCGGGGGAAATGGTGGTGCAACCACATCAAATGATACGGGTAAACTCACATTGTCATCAGAGGCGATTCTGGCGTTCACGCTCCCTGTGGTTCTGGGGGTGTCAGGCAGTGGGCGTGATAGCTTTGATGTGGTTGGGCCTGCATTTCTATCTTCAGCAATGTCTGTCTGTTGGGCAAGGCTAAGGAGAGTAAATTGAGTTGTGCATTAAGACGAGCGCTATGGGTTCTGGCTTGCGCTTTGGCTGCGGTGCTGTGCGGGTTCTTCCCGTTGGGAAAGGTGTCTGTTGCATTGTGGCTATGTGTCATTCTGGTGATAGCGATCATTGCTTGGTGGCGGACAGGACGCGCTATGCGTGAAATGTCCCACCAAGACAGTGTTTATTGTTTGCTGGCGGCACTGCCTGCGGCTTCGTGGCGTCAGCCGGTGGTGCTGACCTGTGGTGAGAGTGTGACAACCCTATTTGCAGGAGAACCGCTGCGCATCACGCCACAGGGCTGTTTTATCTGCGTACCGCGACAAAGTGAGATGAGCGTGCTGGTGGAAGCCATTATTACGGCCAGACCTGACTGGTGTACTCAGATCAGCGTGCTATTAACACTCTTCCCAGAGCAGCAACAGGATCAGGCGGTAATGACCGCACAGATCCGGGAGTTTCGTTATCAGGTTGCTTGTGTTGCGCAACTAACCGCCTGTCGTACACCTGTGTTAATCGCAGGTTATCTTGATGGTGATATTAGCCCGTGGTTCGAATTGCAGGCAGGCCGTCCGATGATGACAGTCTGTTGCGAGAAACATGACGCCATTGGGATGAATATCTGGTTGACAGAAGGAGATACACAGCCGCGCGTTGTACGTTTACAACAGGCAGTTGCGGTTGCGGCATGGCAACGTTGGATGGTGGAAAACGTTCTGAGCGAGTGCCAGTCGCCAGATCTAACCAGCCAGCCTTGTCATCCTATAGCAATGGCAGTGAGGTTTTTGCCCCAAACTCCGCAGGCAAATAATCTTTGGACGAAATGGCTAATCGCTCATACAACTTTACCCCGCATCAGCCACAGCATCTCTGGTGCCGCAGGTGTACTGCCATTTCCTGATGCAATGCTGCGTTTGTTGCCATGTTATGACGGCTATTCACCGCGTCGGCGCGCGGTACTTTGGACGATTGGCTTGCTGACTGGATTTACTTGTCTGGCATTAACGGCCAGTGCCTGGAATAACCAGCGTTTGTTACGGCAGATACGCAGTGATTTACAACATTACCACGCTATTAGCATGGAAGACGGTGGTGCCAAAGTGCAGGCTTACCATCAACTCAAGCGCAACGTGGCATTGCTGGAGAAATATCATCGGGACGGTGAACCGGTGCGTTTGGGACTGGGGCTGTATTTGGGGGATCACCTTTATGCGCCATTGATGGATGTCATCAACCATGCGGTATTACCGGTATCACCGCCTGCGTTGCCGAAGAAAGATAAAGTGCTGCCGCAGACGTTGAGTCTTAACAGCATGTCATTATTCGACGTTGGACAGTCCCGTCTTAAAGCGGGATCTGCCAAAGTTCTGGTGAACGCGTTGATGGATATCAAAGCCAAACCCGGCTGGCTGATTGTGATAACTGGCTATACCGATTCCACTGGCGATACTGAAAAAAACCGTGCGTTATCACTGGCGCGGGCGGAAGCGGTACGCGACTGGCTATTACAAACCAGCGATATTCCGCTCGCTTGCTTTACCGTCCAAGGCGAAGGTGCAACGCGGCCGGTCGCCACCAATTCAACGGCTGCGGGGCGTGCTGCCAACCGCAGAGTTGAAATCCGTCTGGTACCTAACGCAGTCGCCTGCCAGCGACTGCAACAAGT
>NZ_LJCS01000119.1:0-4481 GCF_001280945.1 Photorhabdus heterorhabditis
ACTTGTTGCAGTCGCTGGCAGGCGACTGCGTTAGGTACCAGACGGATTTCAACTCTGCGGTTGGCAGCACGCCCCGCAGCCGTTGAATTGGTGGCGACCGGCCGCGTTGCACCTTCGCCTTGGACGGCAGAACCCAATTGTTCCGTCCATAATAAATTCGGGAAACAACAAACCGGATCAGATATTTCCTGACCGGCGGTTTAACCGAAACATAAATAATAGCGCAGACCCTTTATACGCTATCAATTAATGTCTGCATTAACAGGATACGCGGTTTATGAATAAGGCCATTCTCTTAATGGGTGCATATAAAAATCAAGTCTTCATTCATCAAAAAGCACAATTTGCCTAATACCGAGATAATATAACCATTGAGACAAAAAGATAAATCCCAGAATATTAAACAAAACATAAACAAGATGACATTTATTTACATATAAAGGTTGCTCATTCAAATACAACCGGACAATCAATCTATACAATAAAATAATATTCATTATCATTATCTTTTAACTCGGTATAACCAACGTCATTTTCAAACCTGTAACTTAAATACGTAAAATTGTCGTAAAAAAGAATGAATCTCAATTTCAAATGAGAATGCATCCTCCTATACTGTAATCCAAAAGTATAACTTTCTTTCTGTTTCTCAATGGGAGAGCATAAAGCGATAATATCCGCCTGTTCTTGTCAATGCCAGTATTGGAATAACATTCATATCTCACTCAACACCTGACCACCGTGAGTGGTTTTATCGTGAATACGGATAATGCCTTTCATTCTATAGCCTCTTGTTGTATTAACCTTTTTTCAATTTCGTCAATACCAGCAT
The DNA here is from genome assembly GCF_001280945.1 of Photorhabdus heterorhabditis. NCBI lineage: Bacteria > Pseudomonadati > Pseudomonadota > Gammaproteobacteria > Enterobacterales > Morganellaceae > Photorhabdus > Photorhabdus heterorhabditis. Next base: position 833 of record NZ_LJCS01000119.1, read on the forward strand.
AGGCATCAACTATTTCAATAAGATTACGATTAATATTCACAACTTCCTTCAATGAATCAGTATGGATAACAAAACTAATAATATTTTTGCCTTTTTCCTTCATCAACACCTGATCACAACCTACCTGATACGTTTTACTAAATGCAGAAGGTGTAATAACCAATTGATTGTCATAAATACCTAACACCGGTCGAAAAGCAAGGCGAATACCGTTAAAAGCAGATACGATTGCAGCACTAGCTAACACTTTCCCCATAGATGCTTCATAACCTGTATACCCCATAGATACTTCTGCACTTAACTGAATAATAGCAGCTACACCCAATAAGACTGCGATTATATAAAAACGTTCCTGACGGAAATGAAGGTAAGGAGAAAGTTGCTTTTTATTTACCCATTTAAATAGTGGAAACCCAGAAAAACGTAAATTGTTATAGCTAAAAAGAAAACCGATGATATAAACAAACCCCAAGGGAAGTGTTATAAAACCAGACAACATAGCCAAAAAGAGCGCCAGCTTTTTATGAATGAAAAGCAATAATACACTAACCATCTGTATCGCAATAGCAATGGCTATCAGTTTGGCTATAGGATAAAGCTCTTTAAGAACTTCTTGCCCCTGATAACTTAAACTATTTTGAGCTGTCTGCTGTAATTGCAAATAATAAAAAAATCCTCCGATAACTATCAAATTAATAATCAAACCTAACCAAAGGACGATACTCAGATTTTTCATAAGAATTCCAATCAATCATTTTAACTAAACTTACGGTTTATCTTGTATTACACAAGCTTTCTTTCGGACGAGCGGAAATCATTAACTCATTGTTAATTTCAATTTTCCTTGCATGAGACAGTTACTTTTCGTTTTTTACCTTTTCATCTTTAACCTCTCCTATCATTACACCTTCGTCGGTTTTTTCCAGGAAAAATAGCCGCGTCGAAAATAAAGCCGGGAACAATAATTTCGTTCATATGCTTGCCTTTATTTATCCGTAGATGAATGCGCCATTGCAATTTTCTCTTGCAAACGCTTATGTGCTGATAACTGGCGATCATGTAATGCCCTGCGTTCTTCCCGCGTCTGATTCGCCAACACATAACGCCATAAATGCACGGGATTATTCGCGGCACTGACATTAATCGGGTCATCAGGATCAACCTGACAAGTCTCTTCTACTTCCTGAGGCCATTGCGGCATTTTACTGGTCTGCATTGCAATATAACGGGAAACACTGGAAATTAAATCAAATGGCAGCTTTACGATTCCAAAAATCCAGTTTAAACGAGAATTCATCCGCATCAGATACTGTAATCCAAAAATGTAGCTTTCTTTCTGTTTCTCAATAGGAGGACATAAAGCAATAATATCCGCCTGCTCCTGTAAACCCTCTTCCTCCATATAGCAACGAATAAATTCCCAATAACCCGGCAACATGTCCCGTGGACCAGAAATCCCAAGGCTAAACGTCTCTAATACCGTTTCTTGATCGTCTGCCAGAATATGGCCGTCGATACTCCATTCCGGCCGCTTGACACCTACTATTGTCAGAGTAAAAAACACCGCTTTCCAAGGAGTCGATAATACCGTGCCATTAAAACGGTAAACATGGATCATCTGGGTTTTACGGTTAAACCGAATGGGATAATGTGTTGTAGCAAACCATTCTTTTAGAGTAAATTTGCCACCGAAATATATAAACAGAGATATAGCAGGTAGACAAATTAGAAGGCTTAACAGAATTTCATGATCTCCTTTTATATATTGGTAAATTGTGTAACCAATAGAAAATAAGGCCATGCCTAAGTGACAAAAAAACAATGTTGCAGTAAGCGAACTAGCGAATCCCTTATCCCCATAGTATTTATCTACTGTTTCCATATAAGTCGAATTCATACGGATCACCGTATTGTAATCAACAATATATTGACCATATTTACTATTTAGCTGAGTCGGTTTTCCCTGACAAAGTTGATCATGCTTCTCTACACAAGTTAAAGGGCGATTCAGTTTATAAGGGGTATATAAGCCATTTCCTTGCACTTGCATAATTATGCCTCCGCCGAAGTTGAATGCGCCATTGCAATTTTTTCTTGCAAACGCTTATGTGCTGATAATTGGCGATCATATAATGCCTGACGTTCTTCCCGCGTCTGATTCGCCAACACATAACGCCATAAATGCACGGGATTATTCGCGGCACTGACATTAATCGGGTCATCAGGATCAACCTGACAAGCCTCTTCCACTTCCTGAGGCCATTGCGGTATTTTGCTGGTCTGCATAGCAATATAACGGGCAACACTGGTAATTAGATCAAATGGAAAATTTATTAGTTCAACAAACCACTCCAAACGAGAATTCATCCGTATTAGATACTGTAATCCAAAAATATAACCTTCTTTCTTTTGCTCAATAGGCGGACACAATAAGATAATATCCGCCTGTTCCTGTAAACCCTCTTCCTCCATATAGCAACGGATAAATTCCCAATAGCCCAGAATCAACTCCCGAAATACTCCAGAAAATCCCAGACTAAATGTATCCAATACAGTTTCCTTATCGTCTGCCAGAATATGACCGTCAATACACCATTCCGACATCTTGCCACTGTACTTGGTCAGAGTAAAAAACACCGCTTTCCAGGGAATCGATAATACCGTGCCATTAAAACGGTAAACATGAATCATCTGAGTTTTGCGGTTAAATCGAATGGGATAATGTGTCGTAGCAAACCACTCTTTTAGGGTCAGTTTGCCACTGAAATAGATCAATAGCGCAAAACCTGCTGTCAACACAGATACATCGAATAAAGAAGGGATTATCTTTCTATAAACAATATACTGATAAGCCATTCCACCATAAGCGTATAATATTAATCCAAAACAGATCAAAAAAAGCGGCGCAAATAGTGAACTAACAAATCCTTTATTTCGATAATACTTATCCACAGTTTCCATATAAGTCGAGTTCATACGGATCACTGTATCGTACTCAATCATATATTCGCCTGTTTTACCCATTAACCGGGTCGGTTTTCCTTGATAAAGTTGATCATCTTTCTCTTGCTGAGTCAAAGGACGATTCAGTTCGTAGGACATATAAAATCGACTTAATATCATAGTTATGCTCCCGCAGTCATTAATTTATTAAAAGCGTCCATTTCCATTCTGCTATCAGGCCAGATAACAGGAACATCCCCTTCACCTGCCGGAATTTTTCGCCACAAGCAAGCTATCAACCATTTCTGGATCTCATTTTTCTTTTTCATCTCCAGATAGATATTGGCGCCAAAGAATAGAACCAAGGCAACAAAAATACCTAATGGGCCTAAGACACCGGCAATCCACAAACCTACACTTACCGCCGAAATCAGATAGGCAATTCCCAATCTTCTATTTTTTTTGAAAAATATCTCATCTATTGCATGATAGCTATCCCAGACCACCCCAATGATCGCAGCCCGGGCGCCAAGGAATTTCACTATCTCAATCCCCCTCATTAACTTAAGTAGATTTTTCTCCCCCAAGACAGAACCCAGCAGAGGCTTTAACCTGAGTACCAGAAAATTATTCAACAACCGCTCACAGATTTCAGCAAGAGTCCCCATTGCAGCGACCAGATCCGCCGCAAACCGGGTACATGCCT
>NZ_LJCS01000120.1:0-4452 GCF_001280945.1 Photorhabdus heterorhabditis
TCAGCCATTACGCCTGACTGCGCTCATTCCACGCATCCGAGTGAATGATGTTGCCGTCTTTGTACGTCCAGGTGATTTTTTCGTAGCGGAACTCAACCTGTTCCAGATGGTTGTGTTTCTCTTTGGCAGGATCTTTGATGTCATGCATCAGCGGTGCCACTTTCACCACCTTCACGTTCTCCAGTCGGGTGTTGAAATATTCCTTCTCCTGACCCGCGTCATCAATTTTGTACCACTTGATTTCCGCTGATTTCAGGGTTTGGCCAGAGGTGACCGCTTTATACAAATAGGGGCTTGATGAATCGACTTCTTTCGTGAACACGAGCGGCGCGTGCACGCGGGTGCCGGTCAGCTTGCCCGTATTGTTGTCCGTCGGGATATGCAGCGCATGTTCCAGCGCCACAATTTCGATGCTGCCTTCCCGGTTCTGTACATCCACAGACCCTTTGATGTCTGCACCACCGTCATCTTTCAACCACAAATAAGCGGGGATAGCCATAATATTACTCCTGTTTTTGAGTGTGTGAGGTCGCCTGCACCGGCGACGTTGTTGTTGATAAAAAGCCGGGTACGGTTTGCGGTCGCTGGCAGGCGACTGCATTAGGTACCAGACGGATTTCAACTCTGCGGTTGGCAGTACGCCCCGCAGCGGTTGAATTGGTGGCGATCGGTCGCGTTGCGCCTTCGCCCTGTACTGCAAAGCAAGCGAGCGGAATGTCGCTGGTGTGTTGTAGCCAGTCGCGTACCGCTTCTGCCCGCGCCAGTGATAGCACCCGGTTTTTCGCGGCATCACCGGTAGAATCGGTATAGCCGGTAATCGTAATCAGCCAGCCCGGTTTAGCGCGGATGGTCATCAACGCATTGACTAACACTTTGGTCGAGTCGGCTTTCAGTTTCGCCTGACCGACATCAAACAGCGCCAGACTGTTCAGACTAATGGTCTGCGGGATGACTGTCGTCACCGGCTTTTTCTCCGCTGGCTCAGCCGCGTAACGGGCAATAGCCGCCTGCAACCTCGGACGTAACCGTGCGCCCTGATACAATCCCAGTCCCAGACGCCACGGCACTCCGTCGCGGTAATATGCCTCAAGCAATTTGTCATCCGCCCGCAGTACCGCTACCGCCTGCGCTCTGTGGCTCTTCTCCTTAATGGCAAGAGACTGATAGTGCAACAGGTCACCCTCTACTTGACGCAATAACCGCCAGTTATGCCAGGCTGAACAGCCCAGCGCCGTCATCCCGGCCAGCAAAAAGAGTCCCATTGCCCTGCGTTGCGCCCGCTGTACCGGGGTCAGCACCGTCCCCACCGGCAACAGACGCAGTGCCTGGTCCGGGAAAGGCAGTGCCGGCACCGCTTCCATCGTCCCTGACTGGTTGCGCGGATTACCCGCCCCCTTCAGCGCCGTTCTGCTCTGCCACCATTGCTGCCAGAGATGGCCGGTTAACGGGTTAGGTAACGCGGGCACAAACGTTAACATCATGGCCCGTGGTGGACAGGACGGCAGCCCATCCTCCGGGGTCAGACAAGCCGGTAATACGTATTCTTTCATCCAGTCAGCCCAGCCAGTCAACTCAACCCCGCGTTGAAAACGCACCATCTGTTCGGTCATCTGGCCCTGTCTCAACCAATTCGCTAACGGCTGAAAAGGCATTTTCTCCTGCCAGACCGTGACGGTGGATTGTCCCGCCAACCACTCAAACCACGTCGGATCAGGTTGTTGCCAACCATCAGCCAAATAACCGGCCAGCAGTAAAGGCAGCGCAATATTCTGTCGCTGGCGCACCTGAGAAAGCTGCCAGCGCAGCTCCCGTACCCGACCGGCCAACATTGCCGCATCACCGCATTGCTGTGGGTTGATCACCGCCATCACGCTCAACTGTCCACCCCAGGATGGCCGGGCAGCCAGCAAGGTTTCCACGCTGTCAGTCAGAGACATGCCAGACGGCAAGCACAACCAGCAACCCTGCGACGTCTGACGTAGCCACGCTTCACCAAACAAGCTGTCCTGAATGTCGCTGTACACCAGCACCACCGGGTGACGGTCACTTTCCGGTGGCAGCAATGCCGATAGATCATCATGTCGTTTCCGTCGCTGAGATCGTCCGGTATAAAACCCGCCGGTCAGTGTGCAGAGCACAATGATGATGACCCCCACCCACTGGCCTGCGGGTGATAAGGGCAACCAGATCAAGCAGAGCAACAGCGCCAGTCCCGCCCCCCATGCCCACAGTCCCCGTTGCAGCATGATACTCATCGTGTCAGCCCCGGGAATAGCGTCGCCAGATACTGACTCAGCCCCCACCAGACACCGGCCAACACGACCACCGTTACGACCAGCCGACGGGCAACGGCGTACTGCCAATCACCCGACGGAGATACACAATCCAGCAGGGGTGAAGATTGCGTTGTTCCAAAAGGCACAACCTGTTCATTTAAACGGGTGATCAGTTGTTCCCGAACCAGAGGGGTATCTTCCCGACCATGACCTTCGAACCCCAGCATCAGCACCCGATGAAAACAGGTCAGCACCGCCTTATTAGGGGCAGGCTCATGCAAAACGGTGCGTATCCGCTCATATAATTGGTTGCCCGCTTCCGCAGTATCAAAGAAATAAGCCTGTAACGAGGCGGCACGCCAGGCCGTATACCCCGCATCCTTCGCCCGCTTCAGGATGGTTTCATCCAGCAGGGCGCACTGAGCGTAACTGATATGCTCAATCGCGGATTCGCTGATGCCCGCATCACGCAGTTCCTGCCGAACCCGTTTTATCTCGCGGATACAGAGTTGCCATACCGTGTCCCCCTGCTCCACCGGCACGTCCTGGCACAGGGCCGTCACCAGCAGGTAGCTGTTTTGCAACAGGGCATCAATATCCGGTTGCAGTTTTTTTTGAGTCGATAAATGTGATGAATTCATGTCCGAAGTACCGCAAACAGTTCAAGCTGAATATCACCCAGAATACTAGGCACGTAAAAAGCACAGGCACCCGACGCCAGCATAGCTTTAGCCGCCGGATGGCTCAGGTCGAGCGCAAAATATTGGTTCTCCAGCCGTAACGGAATCGCCGCCGGCACATGGCTAAGTGCGATCAAAGGGATACCCGTCAATGCCCGGTTAATCATCCGATCAACATCGTCCGGTGCCCCAGCTTTACATAACAATGGAAACCGGGTCTGTAACTGATGCGCCGGTATTGACGAACGGACCGAAAGATAAAAATCTGCCGCTTCGCACAAGCGGGCATCATGCAAGGTCCCCAACCACTGCTGTTCTCCCGGTTTTTTCAACTCAATCGCCACCATCCGCGATGGCAGGCTGGTTTCCAGCAATTGATTTAGCAAGTCAAACAATGGTGAAAACACTGCGCTCAGATTATCGTGCTGATAACGGGGGATCACCCCGGCATCATGATCCAACGAAAAGGTCAGCAAACTACCGGCAAGTTTGACCATTTCACGGTAGAACAGCTCTGGATGCACATCCGCGTGCGCCAGAAAATCACTGAGTACCGGCTCATAGCTGTTAAGCGCATTGAGCAGCCAAAACAACGACACATCCGCTACGGCAAAATCTGCCATCCGCTCATTGCTTTCACGGCGCATCCCCATCAACCGGGTCTGTTTAGCCCGCAACCGGGTCAGCAACAGGTCGAGCCGGTTTATCAGCCCAGCATTCGCCCCCACACGCAATAATGGCGGCATAAACTGTTCATCAAAGGCCCAGTTACCCTGAGCATCACGCAACAGACGGACGACGGGGCAGGTGAGATATTGTCCGTTTTCCATGCTGTCAAAACGCAGTGATACGGTATAACGCGCCACCGCCATCGATTCACGACAATCACTGAATTCATCCTGTACCGGTACCCACTCCTGCCGGTAACGTACCGGACGGTCAGACTGTTCATCGGGTTTAAGACAATTTCCGCCGTTAGCATACGTGTGCGGCAATGCCAGCAACACCGTGGCCTGTTGCGCCTCGGTTGGCAGAACCGACGCCAATTTTAATACTGGCGGTAACCCGTCAGCGCGATCGGTATCAATCAGCGTTCCATCAGCAAAACGTACACACAGGTGATCAGCCTTTAACTGTCCCAGCGCCAAGGCATCTTTATCAAACACCACAGTTTGCACGCCCCAGGGATGCACCCATCCCAACCGGGCAATACACTGGTTCGTATAAGCCTCCCAGCGGGCCTGCTGCTGAAACTGTTGGGGCGATAAAATGGTCCCCGTTACCCAGAGAGGACGATCTATTTTCATGATGTTCCCCCTCTTATGTTTTGGCTTTCGGCATCTGAGAAACCAGCGACAGATTGACGTCAAGCCCTTCAACCTGAAAATGCGGCACCGCATACAGCCTGACCCGGAAGAATCCCGGATTGTCATCAATATCTTCAACGACCACCCGCGCTTCACGCAGTGGATGCGAGGCTTGCAGATCGTCAGACG
>NZ_LJCS01000121.1:0-4143 GCF_001280945.1 Photorhabdus heterorhabditis
GTCTCAGCCTGTGTATGCTGCGATAAAACAGCTTACGCTAGGCACTCCGACAAGAAAGTAATCAGTAGTATAGAAGGGATTATGAAAACTACAACCCTTACTGATTGAAAGTATTTATAATGACTAGGTTAATTGTTGCCAGCCATGTTGGTTTGCAAATGGGTATTGATGGTAATCTAAAAATTATTTTGTGATAACTACCTCATTTTATAGATTGTTTAGTAGATAAATAATGAATATTTTCTATGCTAAATATTGTTTAGCTAAACGTTATTTTTTCGATGATAATTTATTGAGGAAATAGGTTATGAAAAACTTTGACTCTTCTAAAGTAGTTAAAATTAAATCACCATTGTCTGGTTGGGCTGTCAATGACAAAAACGATGATTAATTTATGATTATTCCCCTTCGTATTTTGTACGAAGGGGAATAATATGGAGTTTGAAGATGAATATCGCTACGACATGTTATCCGCATAAACAATTCCGCTCTGATTTCGAATTACAGATCCGTAATTCACTTGAATATTTAATTGAAATAACCGAGTCTGACTTTAAAGTTCCTGATGGATTTTTCATAAAATGGGATTTATGTGCTTCTCATTATTTGGCTATCGATGCAGCCGAAAAGGATAACAGGGAATTATGTATTAATTACATTCGGAATGCTATAGAAAAATGCCAGGATTATACAGAAAAGCCAGAGCTATCTATTAAAGCTTTGGATTATTTTATCGAGTCTGTGTTTGATATGAACATGCTTTTTAAAATATTGGAGCAGGATGATAAAGGAGTCAGGGTTGGATACCGATTTGCACATGAAGTAAAAGATGATATAGAGAAGATACAAGAAGCATTGGAATTATTGAAAACCTATGATGAAAATACCTATCTTGAATGTGTATGTTTTATTGATACAATATATCTTACAGGAAAAACAGAAGGGAATTATATCAGGTCAGGCTGCAACTTTAATATGTGGGGGATGATCCTACTTTATAGTGCGGATGAAAATAGTGTACCTTACTATATTGAGCATATCGTTCATGAATGTGCACATCATGCACTAAATATTATTAATGCTCAAGATTATCTTGTTTTGAATGATCCTGAAGAACGTTATCAAGCTCCATTTCGTGAAGATGGTAGACCCATGATTGGCATATTTCATGCCTATTTTGTACTTAACCGGATTTGTCAAACTTTATATAAAATATCTAATATATACTCTGGGATTTATGAAGAAGAAATTAGATCACGATTTAATACTGCGTTGAAAAAATTCTTTGATACAAAAGAGATAATAGATAATCATGCAGAATTGACAGAAATCGGGCATGCTATCGCAGATAGTATCAGTGAAGAAATGAATAGGATTATTCCCAGTGAAGTTAAATGATGATTTTTGGAAAATACGATCTTCGGAAGCGTTATATATTTTGAGTTCACGAATAATTGTAGCTCTGGTCACTTTAAGTCTTATTAAGAGTAACCAGCTAATATTGTCTTCGTATTTTCTTTTTGTTTATTTTCTTTCAAGAACGATTTCAGGTCTCGCTTTATCACATCTTTTTGACCAGCTTGATAAGAAAAAAATTCTTTTTGTACTCAATCTTATATTTATTTTTTTAACAATATATTACCTTTATAACATTAGTTACGGTGGGCCAATATATTTTTTCTTCATTATTAGTATCATACTTGGCTTAATCGATGCTCTTTATTCTCCTGTTGTGAATGCTTATATTCCGTTTATTGTCAGTAAACATGAGCTTGATGAAGCATATCGTAAGACATTTTTGTTGCAGGCGTCTCTTAATGTGTTTGGTATCGGTTTGGGAATGGCAGGGTATGAAGTTATAGGGATAATTAATATGACATGGACGTTATGCGGATTAATTGTCCTATCCGTATGCATTCTATATGGAGTAAACAATCGGGGGACAAGGATTTTGCAGAAGAGGGAAGATAATCCTTCTTCTGCTCTTAACAGTCTAAGACTTTTCTTTCGTTATCGTTTTGAGCCATATTGGGCACTTTCATCTCTGTTAGTGAATATGATTCTAGTTCCGTTTTCTTCTCTTGTTATTCCATATTTTGTAGAGTCAGTAAAACACTCAAGCGCTATTATGATTGGAATAATAGAAGCGAGTGCTGCGATTGGGGCAATTTGTGCTTCCGTATTTTTCCAATCCTATTTTGAAAAAATATATGGTAAAGTTCGCACCGTTATTTTCTCGTTTTTTATGATAGGATTATGTCTGGTTGGCTTATCTTTGTTTATAAGTCATATCATCTGGTGTCTTTTGGCTTTTCTGATCGGAGTCTCTGTTATACTGAATAATGTCAGCATAGAATCCAGTCGTTCCATCGCTATACCGGAAAGACATAGAGTAAAAATACAGACAGTTCATACCGCTTTTATTGGATTGGGGAATCCTTTCGGATTCATTCTTTTCTCTATGATAATAGAGAAATGGAATTATTCTGTTGTACTTCTTATTGGTGGTTTTCTAATATGTGTTGTTTCTCTATTCCTGAAATATATCCCTATGTTTGATGATTTGCTTAGTAAAGATAAAGAAGAAATAGACTCTATTTATGATAAAAATTATGGTGATTTATGAGCATATTGACAGAAATTAAAAAATTTTACCAAATTGATAAAGACAAGGTATATGATCGTCATCATTCGTCGCACTTGGTTAATACTGCTAAATTGTTAAATAAATATGGTTGTAAAGAAGTAGTATGTAATGCAGGAATGTTACATTCAATATATGATGAAAATTCAATATATAATAATTCTGGTGTGAGTTATAAAGATAGGGAACATATACAACAAATTGTTGGAAAAGATGTTGAGTTACTTGTTTATTATTATGGGCGAGTTCATTATGCTAAAAATTATGATAATATATCAAAGAATGGTAATGTTGTAACACTAAGAGCTCAGACTGAAGATATTTCTATTCCTGAAGATATATTCTCTAATTTGGTCAACATTATTGTTGCTGACATACTTGAACAGATAATATGGTGTGTAGAAAAGAAAGGCTTTTTTACATACCAAGATGCAAGGGAACACCTTAAGAAACTATTTCCGATATTATATTATTGTTGCCACGGTATAAAAATTGATTTTAATAGGTTTTGGAGTTTATCATGCAGAACATAAATTCTATTCATTCAGAAATGGCTATTTTGCATGATAAATATATTCTTGGTGTGATATCTCCTGATAATTTTTTCTTAACATTCAGCCAACTTGAGAAAAAATTAGCGGATTGTGTCATTCACACGCCAAATTGGGCAGAATTTGCCAAAGATATTTATATTGGGCATGGAGTATATAACGGTAATATTAATGTTTTTACTGAAATTAAAGATCTTAAAAATATTCTTAGGTCTTTAACTGATACATTATTGTCTGATATTAGTGGCCTGAATTTTATATCTACAGATAAGCACCATCTTAAATCATTTTTTTCCGATTGCAATAATATAGATAATCTACATAGAGCATATGAAGTTAAACACTCGATTAATGATATGAATAAGGAAATACTAAATAAAATATTTTATCTTATAGATGAAATGCTTGGAGCAAGAAATTATTTCGTGCAAGGGCTAGGGTATAAAGATTTTGCTTCATATAAATGTAATTATCTTTTCAATAAGGATACTGAGAATGTTAAGAACACTTTGGAAATCTATTATCATAAACTTATAAATTCACTAAAAACTCTTTGTAATCATTTTGGAATTGATGTAAATCAGTTCACTGATCCTGCTACATTCCGTATGTACCAGAGAAATCTGGTAAATAGACTATCGTTGCCATGTTTTAATTTTCACTTGCTTGAAATACTTAGATTAATTTTTTCTTACTTAAATAAACATAGCCAAGCTCATTTTAGTATTGAATGTGAGTCAACAAATCGGTATATCATCCGTGTATCAACTCATAATGAGCGTTCATTTTGTTTTGTCATACAAGCATGTCAGATACAAGGTCAGGGCGGGATTCTACTTTGCGTAAAAATTATACATTTCGCAGATATTGATAATTTCTCACATTCAATACGATTTTATTGATAGGTTTTGATATCTGGCATGAACATTTATTGAGCTAGTAGAGGGT
>NZ_LJCS01000122.1:0-3990 GCF_001280945.1 Photorhabdus heterorhabditis
ATATCATATACCCTTCATCCTTCAAGTTGCTGCTTTGTTGGCTGCGTTCACTTACCCCAGTCACAGAGTTATCTCTGCTCCCGGGGATTCGCTCCCTTGCCGTCGCGATCCATCTTGAAATCTATTGGGTATATGCTCTTGGGGATGCGTTCACTTGCCGCCGCGCTGCAATTTGAAATCTATTGGGTATAAAAGTAAATACAATAGATTAATAAATTGGCTATTAAGCATTAGAGCAAATTATCGTTCATAAATTAGCAACAAAGAATATACAAATAATTTCGGGTATAATCTACGCTTATTTACTATTGATAATACACTATTTCTAACCCAAAAATGTTTAACATCAGGAACAACAACACGCGCAACAACAGCTCATAACCCTTTTTCCAACAAACCACTTGAACAAATTTAACACAAAATAGTAATTATAGTTATATTCATTCCCATTTAAAATTTCCCTGTTAAATAGTAAAAAATCAATTAATAAATATATGATTTTTGACGAGAAAGTTATTATATTCTATTATACAACCAGATCACTTTAAGTATCATCGGCCAACGAACCATTCAAATAACGACTCAAATAAAAATTCAGGAGCTACTATGTCAAATATAAAAAACCAACCCAGCAATATCACTCCACAGTTAATTCTCATGTGGGAAAGAAGTGATGAACCTTGGGGAGCCAAAGATCTCCAATCAAGATTTATCTATGCCAATCCAGTTTTTTATCAATTACTTAACCTCCCTAAAGATTTCGATATTACTGGGCTTTCAACAGAGGAATTACCCTCACCTATTGCAAAATATGCTGACGAATTCCAGCGTCAGGATCAAAAAGCGCTTCAAACTATGCAACGAGTCACTTCGCTGGAAACGCATCAGTTTGCAGAAAATGAAGCCAAACAGACTTACCTTTGCGACAAATTCCCACTTTGTGACGACAACGGTGACTGTATGGGGATCATTTTCCATATGCACAAAACTCAAGATTTTTCTGTTTCTTACTATTATGAAAAGACATCTCCAAAAACGCTGGAATTCATGCCACCTAACGATATATTGACGCAAACTGAGTGGGAAATTCTCTTTCTTACCCTTCGTTCATTGGATGAAGAGAGCATTAGTAAAGAATTAATGATAAGTACAGAAGAGGTCGTTAATTATATTCAGTCAATTTACCAAAAATTTAATTTACCAAGACATATAGAATTAGCCGATTTCTGCAAAGAAAATAAATTTGATCACCATATTCCAGAAAGATTTGTCACTGTTGGCAGCAGAGAATTATAAGCTCATTGTTAACTGAAAATAGGATTCAATCATGAAAAGACTTAATAATATAGATATCTCACTTCAGGTCATTAATACAATGCAGCAAAGTGATGAACCTTGGGGAATCAAAGATCAAAATTCATGCTGGATTTATGGTAATCAGGCAATGAGATCTGCACAGAACCTTCAAAATTCATTTGATTATGAAGGGCGGTATGATGATGAAATCCCTTGGGACGGAGCAGAGTTTGCAAAAGAATTCATTATTCATGACAAAAGTGTAATGGAAAAAGGAGAAAGAATATGTTCACTGGAAACACATATGTATGGAAAAGATAAATTTCTATCCTCACTTTTCTCAGAAAAATATCCACTATATAATGATGAAAATGAATGCGTCGGTATCTTTTTACATGGATGGCCAGCCCAAGATTTTTCATTAACCCGTTTATTCCATGGTAAACTCCCTGCATCTATTATGTTCCAACCCCCCACTGATTTATTTACCCAACGGGAATGGGATGTTATTTTTCTCTCGCTACAAAAATATACCAGCAAACAAATGGGTAAAATATTAAATATTTCCTATCGTACTGTCGAAGTCCACATGTCACGAATATATAAAAAAGTGGGTGTTAACTCCAGTTATAAATTAGAAGAATATTGTCGAACGAATGATTTTGATCTATATGTACCAGAAAGATTTGTACATCCAGAAAGCAGAGTATTTAGCTCTAACTGATAACGGAGTTTTTATGAAACAGAACTGTACGATATCACCTCAGATTATAAATACAATAGAAATGAGTAATGAGCCTTGGGGAATCAAAGATAAAAATTCGCGCTGGATTTACGGTAATATGGCATTAAAATCCACTCAAGACTTTCCAAGCTCATTTGATTATGAAGGATTATATGACAATGAACTCCCTTGGGAAGGAGCTGAGTTTGCAAAAGAATTCATTACTCATGATAGAAATGTCATGAAAAAAGAGGAAAGAATATGTTCACTTGAAACACATGCATTTGGAAAAGAGAAAGTTCTGTCATCTTATTTTCAAGAGAAATCTCCACTATATAATGATGAGAATGAGTGCGTCGGCATCCTCTTACATGCATGGAAAGCACCAAATTACTCATTAACCAGCCTACATCAATATTATAATAAACTACCTGCATCCATCATTCTCCAACCACCAACAGATCTTTTTACTCAATGTGAATGGGATATTATTTTCCTCTTTTTACAGCAATACAGCAAAAAACGGATTGGGGAAATATTAAACATTGCTTATCGTACGGTTGGAACACATATGGATCGGATATATGGCAAGATAGGTATTAACTCCAGTCAGCAACTGAAAGAATACTGTCGGGATAATAACTTTCACCACTATGTACCAGAAAAGTTTTTATTGTCATAGAAACTCTATATATCCGATTTTCCGTAAGCCCCGGCAAAAATTATCGCTAAAAGCCGGGGATCTGATCCTTTGGACACTAAATACGTTGAAATAAACGATGTATACCCTTCAAATAAGCGGCTAATATTACGTTGTATTTTCTTAATGGCAATTCAGCGATTACAGGCTATTTTATGGATCTGCTGCATAAAAACCCCTCGATTTAATCGTGAAGATAGTGGGTTTCATCCACCGAGGTGGAAATCCGGTTAAACCGGGCGAACAGGCGTTCTTCCCCAGTGAAGCTGAACACATCCAGTGCCGCCACAGCGCCGGACCTCAAGCCGGTAGCGGCAGTGGCCCGTCAGCGCCGTTTTACCCGCCTGACGTTGGCGGGCCAGCAACATTTTTCTATCCATCATCATTTTCCCCGCTATCACATGAAACGGTCTGTTAAGCAGAAGAAGAGGGGCGCCCTTGTCACCAGCACCGCAATAACGCCAGTGCCAGGTGAGATTACCCGGGCGGATATCCCCTCGTCCGTCAGACCCTCAATCCATTACGCCTGACTGCGCTCATTCCACGCGTCCGAGTGAATGATGTTGCCGTCTTTGTACGTCCAGGTGATTTTTTCGTAGCGGAACTCAACCTGTTCCAGATGGTTGTGTTTCTCTTTGGCTGGATCTTTGATGTCATGCATCAGCGTCATCTTTCAACCACAAATAAACGGGGATAGCCATAATATGACGCCTGTTTTTGAGTGTGTGAGGTCGCCTGCACCGGCGACGTTGTTGTTGATAAAAAGCCGGGTACGGTTTGCGGTCGCTGGCAGGCGACTGGTCGCGTTGCACCTTTGCCAATGACAACACCCTGCAATGGTGGTCATTCCACAACAGTTACACCTGACCGGATCGCCCTGATGGATCACGTCCTTCATTGATCAGGCCCTCCTCGCGGGGGCAGTTCCAGAATCTTGCCGGCCCAACGCGCTTTGAGCTTCTCTTTGGCGATTTGCATGCGTCGTGCTTCGATAAACTGTCTCTGTTGACGGGTCACCTCACCTACATTATGGGTGAATGCCTTGGTCTGCTCCGCGTCCGGTAACATGGGAATAAGTTCTTGGGTGGATAAATCGTGTACGCTCACTTCCAGCTGCGTGGCGTGAGTTTCGTTGATGGCATCCGCCATCATGTTGCCGATTTTTTTCCGTTTGAAGATAAACAAAGCACAGCCAACCGGTGCCATTGCCCCAACCACATTGCAGTCCACCGTCAAAAGCGACAGGGGTTTATTACACATTGTGCCGAAG
>NZ_LJCS01000123.1:0-3966 GCF_001280945.1 Photorhabdus heterorhabditis
CAACCACCTGTTCAGGA
This sequence comes from Photorhabdus heterorhabditis, assembly GCF_001280945.1. Taxonomy (NCBI): domain Bacteria; kingdom Pseudomonadati; phylum Pseudomonadota; class Gammaproteobacteria; order Enterobacterales; family Morganellaceae; genus Photorhabdus; species Photorhabdus heterorhabditis. Next base: position 18 of record NZ_LJCS01000123.1, read on the forward strand.
CTCAAATCTTGCCAAATTAACCGTTTTATCCATTTTTTGACTTCCGGCGTTATTTTTACGGCTTTTTTAGCAAAATGACGACGAGCTAATCCCTTCAAATGAGCCTGTTCAGGACAATAGGTTTGAACTTCTTGATTTCTCTTCAATTCTCTGCTGATGGTCGACGGGCTTCGCTTAAGTGACTCAGCAATGAAACGCTGTGAAAAACCGGCTTTTTTTAAACTGGAAATCGGGTATCTTTCTGTTTCGGTCAGTTGTATATAGGTCATTGTGCATTTTCCTGTGGCGGGAAAGATGCCTACTATAGCAACTGACCGCCCTTCTGAAAAATTGCACTTATTAGTCGAATCCGCCTCTTTTTATTATCAATACATATTGTTTGTTCTTGGATATGGGGATCTTAAAGAGTATTTTTTCTCTTGATGTAACTTGAGGTTCACCTGTATCTCTTAATCTAATAAACCGAGAAAAAATAAATTTATTGAAGATCCTTAACTTATCTTTACGAGAATGAGAAGGGCACCAAGAACCATTAAACAGATGAATTGAATAATTTTCCAACTCATGCTCTGGAGTACAAAAGTAATATGATGGATAAATAATTGACCTCTCATTTAGCTGGGTTGTTAGGGAGCCATCATAAGGTGCTTGAATCCCGAATTTTTCAGAGAAATAACGACTAATGCGAACTGTATTTGTCTCCAAATCAAGACCACTTGAGGTTTCAAATCCAGCATTCTCATAATAACTCAATAAATCAGCAATGATAGAATTCCCTACTTGAGCGCCCATGACAGCAGTAATCGGGTGACAATGCCCGTCATAATTTTCATAACCACTAAAAAAATCTAAATGAAGAAATTGATCTATATTGTTAGTGATTTCAACATCGGAATCCAAATAAACTCCACCTTCATGATAAAGAGCATAAAGCCTAATATAGTCAGAAACAAATGCCCATTTTTTGTTCTGATAAGCTTGTTCTGAGTATTTATTTTTTATTTTTTCAAATTTTTCATTATTCCATTCGATTATCTTATAATCAGGAAGGTGTATCTTCCAGCTTTCAATGCATTTGAGTATTAGCTCAGACTTTGGTTGATTACCAACCCAGACATAGTGAATTTTTTTGGGGATCATTTTTACCTCAATAAATTGAATATGTACTATTGATAAGAAGTATACATGATTTGGTGTTTGCACATAACCGGTCATTTTAACCCAACTGCAATTGTTAATGAACAACTAAACCAGAATTACCAGGACCCCTGACATTCAAACAACCTGCTACTCATTTTGATAGATGGGATGGCTCGAAATGGGTAACTGGCGAATCGGCAATAAAAGATGGTGAGATTGAGCAGGCAGAGCAACTACGAGATACACTGTGCAAACACCATCACGTTATTCCAATATGCAGTTGATGTTGAATTGGCTTCGGAAGGAGACCAAACTCCGTTACTTGAATGGAAAAAGTATGTGGTATTTCTGGGCTGGATTGATGTTTCATTAACCACTAATATTAATTGGCCTCAGGTGCCAGAATGATAACAATAAGGGCTGCTTGTGCAGCCCAATGATAATAATACATATTATTGTGGCCTTTTAGGCCAGTTAATGTCTGGTGCTGATGTAACATCAATCCGGCTTAGTGATATTTGGTATTTTTCCCAAGAATGCTTTCGTTTTTGCACTTGCGCTATCGTAATACATAACTAATATCCTACAGCTAACCAGTAAAACGAGCTTTCATAGATACCATGATATATCACAACTCGATCTTTGCCTGGGCTTGTTACCACCCGTGGCAAGATAGTAAAATCCCTATGAGAGTTGTTTAGCACTGTTGCTGTAAAATTAACGCATACGACAGGAAATGTGATTGGAAAATATATAGTGCTTTCTCCTTCTATGTTATCGAAGGGCTTTAGACCCCATTGATAAATCACCCCAGTATCTCCACATTTCCACCAACCGTTAGCAGCTTTATTGGCTGTATTTTTGCTGCCATATCTCCTATCGCACTCACCTGTGGTATATGCCCCGAGTTCTCCCGGTGATGGCTTGTTCACCGAACTATATACCCGAATACCGGGTGCTTCATATACACCCTTACCGGAAATATATCCGGTTGCATCCACATTTCCGTTTACAACACCGCCAGATTTTGGATATGCCCCAACATCCCCGGCACTTAAACTGACATCCCCATTCAACGCCTTGCCATTAATTTTCCGGCTACTCGGCACCGCACTTTTCGCCAGATTCATCGTTTCCACTAAACCAATGTTTTCTGTAACCGATTAACTCACCGCAATTCTTGCCAGGGCAGCGCTTTAAAGCATTAAACGAAGCCGGATACGATAAAAATCGGGTCGATTTACGTGTCAATAAATAACCAAAATGAAGATTTAGCAAGAAATGCATTCACTATGAATAGATTGCGAACAAGTTTTGGCTAATAAATTAGCGGGTTTGCATGACTCATTTGCTCAAATCTTCAAGATCCAAATCGAGTTGGTAAGTATGATATAGAACTATTGACTCTTTCCTGATTCGCTAAATTCTACCCATGGGCTTTAACTTCATAGGATTAACGCTATTGGAACAATAGGTATCGGCTTCTGTTTTTGTTGCAGGTCATTTCATGATGGTTTCTGTACATTTTTTCACAAAATTAGCCTTTGAGGTAATTTAGCTTAAATGCTAATATTAATTTCAGGGGGAGGAAAAAAAGTGTTTAGAGTTATCTATCATGATGAAGCAGTCAAGGAAGCCGATAACTTACCGAAACTTATAAAAGTGAAGTATGATCGGCTAGTTAAAAAATTAGAAGAAAACCCTCGGCTCCTGCGGGAACCGAACACAAAGCCGCTTGGTGATGGGCTTTACGAGATCCGCACAATGGGCGGTGACATAGCTCGCGGCATTTGGGTTTATGAAGTGGGTAGCAGGATCTATATGCTTCGCATTTTCATTAAGAAAACCCAACAGACGCCAAAAAGCGAAATCGAGCTAGCTAAGCGCAGATTGGAGGAAATCAAACATGAAATTAAAAACCCATGACGAATTACATGCTGAATGGATGAAAGATCCGGAATACCGGGCAGCATACGAAGCAGAAGAACGAAAAGAAAAATTACAAGCGTTGCTAGCTGAATGGCGTAATAATGCAGGTATTACACGCGCTCAAGTGGCAGAACGTATGGGAGTTAAGCCACCGACAGTTTCTCGCATGGAAAGCAATATTAACAAAGCCAGCATAGATACTCTTGCGCGTTATGCCCGAGCCTGTGGTATCGAAAAACCCCAGATAACGCTTTAACTTTCACCCGATCTACCTGATATCAAGAAAATGGCGGGGATTTAATCCCCGCCAACTTTGGAGGTGATTATGTTTTTCTCAGTAGGTGTTGAATTTCCGAAAGATGAAAACACCGCGTATGGTTTGGTTATTCCTGCGTTGTGTACCGAAGATTATGGTTGCGAACAGTAGCGGTGTTGAACAAATCCAAGACCCTGGCTATCTGGTCTATACAAAAAACGCAGAATATCAATATATTGACAGTTGGTTTGTTATTGATGTTGATTTATCTGAATTTTCCGGAAATTAGCAGCGTATTAATATCTCGTTACCCGATACACTCATTCAGCGTATTGATAATCGAGTTAAAGAAAGCCCAACACAATATCGAGATAGAAGCCACTTTTTAGCGGAAGCAGCAAGACATGAACTTAGGTAGCACTATGGTGCACGGATGCACCATAGTGCTAAAAAGCATTCAACTGACGTCGTATGGATGCAAAGTCCGAGTTAAGTTATATACCCGTCATCTTTCAAGTTGCTTCTTTGTTGGCTGCACTCACTCACCCCGGTCACAGAGTTATCTATGCTCCCGGGGATTCGCTCCCTTGCCGCCGCGATGCATCTTGAAATCCATAGGGTATA
>NZ_LJCS01000124.1:0-3886 GCF_001280945.1 Photorhabdus heterorhabditis
ACAGTTTGTCATCTTCAAACCAGAAATTCAGCCCTTCTTCAGCGACTAACCGGGCAAAAAAGTCATAATCGGACTCCCGTTTCTGCGTCACATACTCGCGAATATAATGAAACTCATTCAGTTGGGAGTCAGCCAGCACGTGGTGTTTTTTCAGCAAGCTGTTGAGAATGGCTGGCACACTTTGCCGATGATAAATCCGGCTGTCCTGATTCAGGGTCATTCGCCAGAGAGCGGGCCGGACAGTGAGGGAATAAAGGGTACGATGAGCATCAGTCTCTCTTAATACCGCCTGGGCGATAACACCACTGACCTGACGTTGTTCAACGCCATTAAAAACCACCCGAAATTTCACCGACTGTAATAACAGTGATTCTAAATCAATATCGGCCCGTTGGCTGACCAGAGTTAAAGACAGCGTAAACAGCTGGGACAATTCCTCCTGTAAAGAAAATTCAGCGACCGCAAACGTTTTCTCCGGCAAATCGGTAACCTGGCAGAGAAAGTGTAATCCATCATTCAGCTCCGCGTTTAATAAAGTGTGGGATGCATTCATTACATTTCCTTATTTATAAGGTTGATATTTATATTTAAACAAATCAGTGATAAGACCTTTTCAGCATTATTTTATTTTCCAATAGTCAATAGAATCTCTGTTAATATCCACCCGGCCATCTTTCAATACCGGTAAGTATTTTCTTATATTTATCATGATCCGCGCTCTTCAATCCTCATAACGTCATCGGTATAACGTGTTAAAGCTAGATTGCCCTGTTTATTCTGTTTGATGTGAATAAACAGGACACTATTTTGGTGACACTACTTTATGTAACGGGTATCGACCATTTGAGTTTTGGTTTCAATATGCCCATTGGGATATTCAACCCATTCCTTTTCTCTAGTCACGGTGATCTTTGGCATTTTGGTTTCATCCAGTTTAGGTTTAAAGGTAATTTTCCATTCAGAACCCGGAACTAACGTTAACCGAAAGGGGCGCACTCTTAATTCACCCTGCAAGAATATTCTTTTCGGGAGCTTTTCAACCATCTTCAATACAGGGTAAATAGTGGGGCTGTAATTAATGGTATTCAATGCCGCCGTTTCGCTAAGATTTGTTTGAACTGCATCGTTGATAAACGCGGTTAACCCCGTTCCTCCCCCTCCTTCATATATCACAACATCTTTCATCAGATGACTGACATCGGTATAACCCACGTTCACAAAGGCCCGGTCAATTTTCCATTTGCACCTACCCCCGCCATTGAAAGGTAATTTCGTTTTAAAGTAACCGGTTTGCGGATCAGCCTTCACATCCAGACGCAATCCGTGATGAGTCGGCACCTTATAAGACGACATATCCGCATGCCACTGAGATTTAAGACAGTCTTTTGATATATACACAGCGGACACATAGGGTTTTGTATATTTCGGTGCCACCCCTTCTACGGTAATCCATTGATTATCTTTCGGCGGTGAAAGTGGTGCATCCGGGTCAGCACAGCCCGATATGAATATGACTAATAATACCGGGAAGTATTTTTTTGTATTTACCATAGTCGGCTTTCCTCAATATCTACAGCGCTATCCGTATGAGTGTCAAGGTTATATTTCCCCGCTTATTTTGCTGGAGGTTTTGGTGCCGTTATTTTCCAGTAATCTATTGATTGCCGATTCAGATCAATTCGCCCATTGGGATACTCAACCCATTCTCCTTTTCCATTAGTGATAGTGACTTTCGGCATTTTGGTTTCATCCAATTTAGGCTTATAGGTGATTTTCCATTCGGCTCCTGGGGTTAATTTCAATCGAAAGAAACGCACGCCTACTTCACCCTGTAAAAATACGCTTTTCGGCAATCCTTCAACTAATTCCAAAACAGGGTAAATAACCGGGCTAAAATCTATGGTATTCAGTGCCGCTGTTTCGCTAAGGCTTGTTTGGACCGCATTGTTGATAAATGCGGTTAAACCTGTTCCTCCTCCTCCGTCGTATAGAACCGCATCTTTCACCAGGTGGCTAACATCGGTATAACTCACTGACACAAAAGCTCGATTGATTTTCCATTTGCACCGACCTCCACCATTGAAAGGTAATTTCGTCTTAAAGTAACCGGTTTGCGGATCAGCTTTCACATTCAAACGCAATCCATTATAAGTCGGCACCTTATAAGGCGACATATCAGCATGCAGCTGATATTCAAGGCAATCTTTTGAAATATACTCTGCCGATACATGCGGCTGTGTGTATTTCGGTGCCACCCCTTCTACGGTAATCCATTGATTATCTTTTGGGGGCGAAAGCGGTTCATTCGGGTCAGCACAGCCCGATATGAATATGACTAATAATATCGGTAAGTATTTTTTTGTATTTATCACGGTTAATTTTCCTCGATCCCGACAGCATGATCTGTATAGCGTGTTAAAGCTAACATGCCCTGTTTATCCTGTTGAGTGCAAATCAGTGCCTGCTTTAACTGATGGTCCATCTGTAAAAACAAGGTATCGCGTTGTCGAATATCTGCTACAATATCGCTCCTTTCATTCAGCGCTTTTTCAAATAATTGCTCTTGATCCAAGAAAAAGTGATATTTCTCCGGTGCAACCAATTCTGCTAATCGTGCACCAATGTAACGGGCATATTTCAGCGAACTGTGATCAGGAAAACCCAGTGCATCTTTTAAAGTCGGGTTTTCATTCAGCGGAAACCATTTAGCTTTATCTGCCTCACTGATTTGTTGAAAAAATCTTTTCTGAATATTCCCAGCCTCTTTCAGATTATTTTCTGTTTCAGGGTTGAGTGACGGAATTAAATACAATTTTGTTTTGGTCGGTAAAGTAGTTCTGAGCCGTACATGATTACTTGGGTTACGTTCTTCCAGCCACTCAATAACCAGATTGATTTTACAAAAATGTACTATTTTTCCATGATGCAGATAAACTTCACCGCTGTCGGTAAAATCCAGCAATTCAATGGGACTAAACAAATAGCCTAACGGTCCCCAACAACCATAAAGCCAGTTATCTAAGTTTTTTTCTGGCGGTACGGCAGGGACCGGATCATCTTCATTGACATGGCGATAGTGGGTAATAGCAGCCAGTTCCTGTACTGCACTGCGCGTTAAGGTTCGCGGCATCCCATAGCTGTAGAGGCAGGGATTATATTCTTTCAGCTGTGCACTGTGCAGCAATGCCAATGCTCCTCCCAAGCTGTGACCACAAACAAATAACCGTTTGTTTTTAACCAAACTGATAATATCGCGGAATACTGTTGTAATTGTAATTTTATCACTAGGGATTGTTAGCTTTTCAACCAGACCAAATGCTTCCCAAAACCCTTTATGCACTTTACCACTGTGAATAAACCCGCTACACAGGGCTTTTTCATCACAATCTAACCCCAAAGGCTGGTATGCTGCATCCGTGACAGCATCCGTCATGTTAGTTGTACCCCGCCAACTGACAATTACATCACGCTGGCTGGCCGCATAAAACAGCTGGGTATTACCTTGCTTATTATCTCCGGCTTTTGAATTAATAAACTCCACCCGGGTATAACGTTCACTAAACGGCACATCATAAACAATCGGGGTTGCCGACAATGTCTCTACCTTATTAGGCAGCTTCGAGACATCCACCATCTGCCGGTTAAAAAAGTGCGGCACTGAGCCTTCTACGTTGATATCCCCGCCCGCATAAGCCAATACGCTCATCAAACACTGATTATAGGCATTCACAATCGAATACTCTTTCTGATGATGCAACAGCAAAACCCAGGCCCGGAATGGACACACTTCCAATACATACCGCTGATTTAACGGATGAACCTGATAGCCTTTTGGCTCCAAGTCCGGGAAATGATAGGGAGGTGGAATTTTTTTAGGATCGTTCCA
>NZ_LJCS01000125.1:0-3846 GCF_001280945.1 Photorhabdus heterorhabditis
TCGCCGGTTTTAAGCCCGGCTTTGCCAACCGAACCCTGGCTTACCGCCTGCCGGAGAAACAACTGAAAGCCGGCGCAGCTATCCGGGCCCGGTTGCAAGCGGTGGGCCTGATGCGGGAGTCAGGTCATGAACACTTTAGCGGCTCGCTCGTGATACCGGTACTCGACAACCACGGGCAGGTACAGGAAATCTATGGCCGGAAAATCACCCAGCGCCTGCGGGCGGGGACCCCGAAACATCTCTACCTGCCCGGCGAACACCGCGGCGTGTGGAATGAAGCCGCCATGATAGCGGCCAAATCGCTTATCCTGTGTGAGTCATTAATCGATGCCATGTCGTTCTGGGTGGCGGGATACCGTAACGTGACCACCGCCTACGGCGTCAATGGCTTTACCCCCGACCACTGGCAGGCACTGCAACGGCATCAGGTCAGGCAGGTGCTGATTGCCTTCGATAACGACCCCGCCGGCAATGAGGCGGCGGTGAAACTGGCCGCAGAACTGACCGCCGCCGGCATGACCGTGTTCCGGGTAGTGTTCCCCGAGGGCATGGATGCCAACGGCTATCTGTGTCAGGTCGCCGAGCCCGAACCGGCATTCGGGTTATTGCTGGATGGCGCGGTGCCAATGTATGAGCCGGTGCAGAAAACCGACACCGAAGCACCGGGCGCACCGGCAGCGCCGTCGTCCCCGGCAACGGAACCCCCTGTTGCTTTAGCCGCTGAGCGGGCAACAAGACCGCTGTCTTTGCCCGGAGTCGTGTGGGAGACCGGGCCAAACGGTGAAATCATCGTCTCACTGGGTCCGCTGCGCTGGTGTGTTCGCGGGCTGGCTCAGGTCAGAGCCGGGGCCGCCGTCATGAAAGTCAATGCGCAGGTGATTGATACCGACAGCGGCGTGATGTTCGCCGACAGCGTGGACATGATGAACGCCCGCAGCCGGGGCGGGTATGCGCGGCTGGCCGCCACCGAACTGGGGCTGGCCGAAGGTGACCTGCGCCGGGCGCTGGGGCAGGTGTTGCTGGTCCTGGAACAGTGTCAACAGGCCGGTGTCAGTGAACAAACCGAAACCCCACCGGTTCCCGAACTGAGTGAGGACCAGCGGGCTGCGGCGCTGGCGCTGCTGCAAGACCCGCAACTGAGTGAGCGCATCACCGCTGACTTAGCCGCCTGTGGCGTGGTGGGCGAATCCACTAACCTGCTGGCCGGTTACTTAGCCGCCGTCAGTCGCAAGCTGGAGCGTCCGCTGGCCGTGCTGATACAGAGCAGTTCGGCGGCAGGTAAAAGCAGCTTAATGGATGCGGTCCTCAATCTGATACCGGCAGAGGAACGGCTGCAATACAGCGCCATGACCGGCCAGAGCCTGTTTTATCTGGGGGAAACCAACCTGCAACACAAGATACTGGCGATAGCCGAAGAAGAAGGGGTGCGGCAGGCCGCCTATGCCCTCAAGCTGTTACAAAGTGACGGCGAACTGACCATTGCCAGCACCGGTAAAGATGACGCCAGCGGGAATCTGGTCACCAAACAGTACACGGTGAAAGGGCCGGTGATGCTGATGCTCACCACCACCGCGATAGATGTCGATGAAGAGCTGTTAAACCGCTGTCTGGTGCTGACCGTGAACGAATCGCGGGAACAGACCGAAGCTATCCACGCCTTGCAGCGCCATAAGCAGACCCTCGAAGGCTTACTGGCCGAGAATGAGAAGACCTATATCACCGAACTCCATCAAAACGCCCAGCGGCTGCTACGCCCGCTGAATGTGGTTAACCCTTATGCTTCACAGCTCACGTTCATCAGCGATAAAACCCGCACCCGGCGCGATCACATGAAATATCTCACCCTGATACAAAGTATCGCCCTGCTGCATCAGTACCAGCGCGAGGTGAAGACCGCGGAACACCGGGGCAAACGGCTTGAATATATCGAAGTCGCCAAAGAAGATATCCGCCTGGCGAACCGGCTGGCCCACGAGATATTAGGCCGCACACTGGATGAGATGCCGCCCCAGACGCGCAGGCTGTTGCTGCTGATACAAAACTGGGTCAGGGAAAACGGGCAGCCGCGCCATGAAATGTTGTTTACCCGCAAAATGTTGCGTGATGCGGTGCAGTGGGGCGATACCCAGCTAAAAATCCATCTGTCACGGCTGGTCGAAATGGAATACCTGCTGTTGCACCGGCGCGGACTGACGTTCGTCTATGAACTGCTGTTCGACGGTGAAGATAACGACACGGCGCACCTGTGCGGGCTGATAGCCCCCTGAAAACCGGCGTATGATTCAGTCCGGTCGGGGTTATCACGCAGACGGTCGCCCGCCTGTCGGAGGCAGGTCGGGGACCGGTCGGACAGCCTCCATCCCCCCAGAGGCAAGCCATACAAGGCCCCGGCGCTAAACCGGTCGGGGCAAAGGAAAAAGCACTGTTCCGGCAGACAATAAAGAAAAACATCATCGTATCGTAGTCACGCATTACCCCATAACAACAATCCATGTACCTTACAGGAAACCCCGTCATGACTCAGACTATCGCCGCTACACGCCCCGCTCATCTCACCACATTACGCCAGCAGCTTGAAGCCTATCTCGACTGCCTGACCGCCAGACACTACAGCGTCTGGACGCTGACCGGCTATCAGGAACGGTTGCTGCCGTTCGTTAACTGGTGTGAAGCCCGGGGAGTCATGTCCGCCCCGCAAGTCAGCCCACCGTTACTGGAAAGTTATCAGTCCTGGCTGAGAGCCTATCGTAAAGCCGACGGCAACACGCTGGCCGTCAGCACGCAGTCAAAACGGCTGAGTGACCTCCGGGTCTGGTTCCGCTGGCTGCGACAACGCCAGTACATCCTGTACAACCCGGCTGAGGAACTGGTGTTGCCCCGAAGAGACAAACGCCTGCCCGCGCAGGTGCTGAGCGAGGACGAAACACAGACGGTATTACAGGCCATTGATATCAACAGGCCGACCGGCTTAAGAAACCGGGCCATCCTTGAAGTCCTGTGGAGCAGCGGTATCCGGCGGATGGAACTGTCCAACCTGCGGTTAAGCGATATCGACTTCGGGCGCGGCGTGCTGCTGGTGAGGCAGGGCAAAGGCCGTAAAGACCGGGTAGTGCCCATCGGGGAACAGGCCCTGCACTGGTTACAACGCTACCTTGACCGCGTGCGGCCCCGGCTGGCCCACCGCCATGACAGCGGCCACCTGTTTATCACCCTCAATGGCCGACAGATGTCACGCGACAGACTCACCCATCTGACGGGGGCCAGCATTCGCCAAAAAGCGCAACTGGAGAAAGCCGGAGCCTGTCACCTGTTCCGGCATTCAATGGCTACGCAAATGCTGGACAACGGGGCTGATACCCGGCACATCCAGGCGATATTAGGGCATGCGAGTCTGGAAACCACGCAAATCTATACCCGGGTGGCCATCGGTCACTTAAAGAAAGTGCATGAGCAGACCCACCCGGCAGAACGGCAGTCAAAGCAGGCCACGTCAGACGATAAACAGGCGGAGAGTGACAAGCCGGACAGCCCGAAGCCGGCCTGAACGCCCTGCGTTGCCGGACCGTCTTTAAGGTTAGCCGGTTCCCGGTGAGCGCGTGGGGTGCTGTGAAAGGCAGACTGCGCGCGTCCCTGCGCACAGACTGCCTGCCCACCTACGGCGTGCCCGGCAGTAAATGCCGGCCGCCCGGCGCTGAACTGCGGCGTTCTCTGTGACAATCGTTGCCGGTCAGCCGCCATTCAACATAATGTGGCATTAAGCGCAATGGGCCTGAACGGCCCGCCGCGCTTAACAAACATTATGTCGGCGCCGCCCACCGAAGGGCGCTGCGCGGTTACCTCAGCCCC
>NZ_LJCS01000126.1:0-3802 GCF_001280945.1 Photorhabdus heterorhabditis
AAATGGTGGGTAATAATGACTCAGGCTGTCTCCATCCCAGTTGGATGTCGCCTTCACGCACCAGTAGCTCAACATTTTCCCCCTTTAACTCTGCCTGACCGGCGGTGATAGCTTTGCCGGCTATGAGAGTCAGATTTTTATTGGCCGCCAGTTTAACCTCGCTGGCCTCAATGTTATGACCCGCGTTTAACGTCATATGGTTGGCTTTATCGAATAAAATCCCCCGGATATCCAGGATGTGACTTGCGAACATCTGCACATTATTGTTGGCCGAAATATGAGAAGAATCCTCCACGCCCATCGGCAGCCTAATGTCACCCTCACGCGCGAGAAGCTCAATATTTTCCCCTGTCAGCCCGGTTTCACGGGCAGTGATACCTTTGCCCGCAATCAGTGTCAGATTTTTCTGTGCGGCCAATTTAACCCGGCTGGCATCAATGTCATGACCTGCGTTTAACGTTATATTGTTGGATTTATCGAACAACAGACCGTAGAGATCCAGTTTGTGATCGGCGAACATCCGCAAATGGTTGCCCGCCGAAATACGCGAACCGTCCCCCCACATCCGGATGTCGCCTTCACGCGTCAGCAGTTCAATATTGTCTCCCTTCAACCCGACTTGAAATGCCTCAATCTCTTTGCCTGCCATCAAGGTCAGATTTCTCTTTGCCTCCAGTGTGTTTTGGCGGGCATTCATTCTACGTTCAGCGATGACGGACAGATCATTGTCCGCTTTGAGGTATCCCATGCTGATAATTTCACCGGCATGCAGCAGAATATTTTTCGCCAGTATGAATGCCGTGCCGTTGAATTGATGAATAAAATCCGCCACCACATTCAGATCGGCTGACAGTTTGCCGTCCATCCCGTGGTTAAAGTCGTGACCGGTTAAGATGAGATTGTTCTTCGCATGCAACTGGCTTTGGCTGTTATCCAGTTTTGTCGCATTGATATACGCGTTCATGCCCGCCGCGACGCGGGCATCCCGGGCATTATTTAACGCTTTGGTGCGAATAATGATATCGCCATTATTAGTTTTCAGCGTCGCAGACGTGTTGTTAATCTCAGTGCTTAGGTGACCGCTCGCGTCTTTTTGCACCCAGAGATGGTTATTTGCCTGAATCAGCCCCTGATTCTGATGGTATAAATGGTCGATAAATAACCGCATGTCACCTTCTGCGATAATCTGACCGGTGTTGTTCAGTGTGTTCGCGGCCAGTGTGATGTCTTTCCCCGCCTGCACATGACTCTGTTCCGCCGTTTTAATGTCTTTACTGCTCACGGTGATATCCGTTTTGGCCTGTATATTGCCCAGCGTCACCTTGCCATCCGCCGTCAGACTGATGTCGCCTTGCGTGGCGGTCAGGTTGGTCAGGTTAGCGTCCTTACCCGCCTCGGTACTCACCAGCCGGATTTTATGGGCAGACATTCCCCCCAATAACCCGGTATCCATCGCTTTCCACGGGGTATCACCGTCGCCTGCAATAGGGACAAGAGTCCCGCGTTTGACATCAATCCGGTTGGCCCCTTGTGTCAATGTCAGGTTTTTCGCCCGCACCTTGCCGTTAAGTCTCGTGGCCCGGCTGATAATATCGACATCATCCTGCGCCGTGGCATCCAGCCCCTTTTCATCAACGGTGATGGTGCCTTTTTTCACTTCCAACGCCACTAATGCGCCCGCTTTATCAAACACTGGTTTCCCCGTCGATAAGGTGACCGCCGGGGTATGGATAAAGCTACAGCCGTGACAGGTTACACCGTTCGGGTTGGCAATGAAGACCGCGGCTTTTTGCCCCACCACTTCCAACAGGCCCTGTAGATTTGAAGCTAACGTTCCCACCACTTCATGAATAATCAACTCAGCCGATTGACCGTTGAAGTGGGGATTTGCCCCAATGGGACCCGCCAGTACAGACTGGGTCGCTTCGGTAGCATTATTGAGTACCAGTCCGGCAGCCCCAACATTAAACTCTCGATAACGGTTATGTGAAATACCTTGAGAATTAGGCGCCGCAATCTGGATAACAGACAGGTTATTTCTCACGGCAATCTGTGCGCGTTTATCCGCCAGTTGAATCCCGGGTATGCCCCCGGCTATGTCTGGAATAGTGAGGGTCAGTTGGGGGGCATGGCCGAATGCAAGGTCAATCAGTGCAGAAGTTACCGGAGTATATTGCCCGCCGACTAAGTGCAACGCGGCGCTATTTGGGGCGACTGTGGTCGTCCCTGCTGCCGATAATGTTGTCTCCGTGATATTGTGGCGGGCAATCAGGGTTAAATGATTGCCGGCGGTGACCTTGCCAATATTAATCGAACCCCCACTGGTCAGGGTAATATCTTTCCCGGCGGTCAGGGAAAGACCCTTTAAATTTATCCCCGCTCCCGCGTGAAGCTCAATATTCTCATCTGCGGCCAAATGCGGGTTAGTATCAACCCAACGATTACCCGCTAAAAAGATATTTTTTGCCCGGTTAATTAACGTATCTGAAAGCGATATTCCCTGTTCAGACAGAATACGCAACGTATTAACCGCAGAAATAGTGGATAATGCCCGTGTACCTGCCGCAGTAGAATTATCTCCTCCCGATGAAACAGAAATATCCCCACCGCGGGAGATTAAGGTCATGTCATGACCTGAAATATCCGAGTCACGCACCGTAAGACTTTTCTCTGCCTGTAACAGAACCTGGTTCCCGGCTTTTAACTTTCCGCCATATAAAGATAAATAACTCGTCTTAACGGTAACATCATTGCCGGCACGAATTTCTCCCTGCCCCCTCAATGTCCCCGTTGTCAGTATCAGACTTTGCCCCGCTTGCATATGACTCTGTTTCGCCATGTCAATGTCTTTACCGTTAACGGTGATATCCGTTTTAGCCTGGACATCCCCCAGAGTCACCTTGCCATCCGCCGTCAGACTGATGTCGCCTTGGGTTGCCGTCAGGTGAGTCAGGTTGACCGCCTTACCCGGCTCGGTACTCACCAGACGGATTTTATTGGCAGACATTCCCCCCAATAATCCGGTCTCCATCGCGTTCCAGGGGGTATCACCGTCCTCTGCCATAGGGACAAGAATCCCGCGTTTGACATCAATCTGGTTGGCCCCTTGTGTCAATGTCAGGTTTTTCGCCTGGAGTTTGCCGTTCAGCTGAGTGGTCCGGCTGAGGATAGCGACAGAATCTTGCGCCGTGGCATCCAGTCCCTTTTCACCCAAGGTGATGGCACCTTTTCTCACTTCCAACGCCGCTAACGCACCCGCTTTATCAAACACCGGTTTCCCGGTGGATAAGGTGACCGCCGGGGTATTGATAAAGCCGCAACCCTGGCAGGTGATGCCGTTCGGGTTAGTGATGAAAACCGCGGCTTTTTGCCCCACCACTTCCAGCAGCCCTTGCAGATTTGAGGCCATCGTGCCCACCACCTCATGAATAATCAGCTCAGCCGGTTGACCGGTGAAGTTCAGATTGGCGCCAATTTTCCCCGCCAGCAGAGACTGTGTATCCTGAGTCGCGTTATTCAATACCAGTCCCGACGTGCCAACATTCAATACCTGATAACGGTTATGTGAAACACCCCGGGCGTTAGGCGCCGCAATATGAATAATCGGGCGATTGTTTTTCGCGGTGATCCGGGTGTGTTTATCCGCCAGTGTGATCCCCGGGACTTCGCCTTCCGCTTCTGAGACGTTTAGGGTCAGTTGAGGCGCATGAGTTAATGCCCGTGCAATCAGCGCAGCAGTGACCGGCGTATATTTCCCTGCCACTGAGTTATACCGCCCTGCCGGTGAGTGCAGTTCGGGGTT
>NZ_LJCS01000127.1:0-3577 GCF_001280945.1 Photorhabdus heterorhabditis
CGCTGCTGTACGAGTATCCAATGTCTTAACACTGGTAGCTATCCCTGTTTTCTGATCATAAAAATCAAACGTCCTGAAATTCTCTGGCAGTCGAGAACCTGCTGGCATCTGCGTAGCAACAAAATCCTCAAAAGGATACCCTTGCTTATAGTTCCCTTCTCCCCACGCCATTTGGGTTTGACTACCATCTTTTTCTACCCGATATACTCGACGGATGTCTACTGCTGGGTGTGGATCTTTTGAAATGATTTTCGATAATTTAGCTGCGCCAGATGTAGATCCTTTGACCGCCCCCAAGCCACCACCAGCCATACTGACTATTCCAGTGACCAGTTTTCCTATCTCCAGCCCCGCATTATAGGCTCCCTCTGGACCCGCTTGTTCATATTCGGCTTTGACAACATCAAGCTGCTTGAGATAACTATCCTTTGTTGCCTGCCAGATAAAGCCGGGCATATCTTCCTGAATTAACAGTGTCCTGAGCGATTCAATGACTTCCGAAGGATTAGAGACTGCGCCGACAATAGCCATCACGCTATCATAGAGTTCTGATGGAATACCGGAGACAAAACCTGCCGCCAGATGACCATCTTGTGAACCACTCATCAAACCCCATTTAGCAAAAATCTGCGCCTTTTTAAGGTAGTTGGATTCTGCCGCCAGTTCTTTTTCCATTAATTGCTGCTGGTGATGAGCCAGGTAATTATAACGGAAAGTGTTCTCCGCACCGCTTGCGCCACTATAAGCCCCGTCTGCTTTACCGGTAAATACCGCACCGGCAAAACCACCAAAAACACGGGCAATTTGCGCTTGTCGCTCCGAGGTTTTCTGCCATTCTTCGGCTTTGATCAGATTATCTCCCATCATGATACCCGCCAGTTCCGCAGCCAAAGCCCCCGCCATTGCACCTTTGGCATTCCCCCGGCCAATTTCAGCACTGATACCTGCAACAACGGCGTGGCTTAACGTTTTGCCCGGCACTCCCAGGACCTCGCCATTATCACCAATCAATCGGGCGCCTTCCGCGTTAATCTGGCTGCCAATATTAGCCAACAGAGCCGTAGTCAAATTATCGTTAAAACTGCCGCCGTTAATGGTGGTATTCAGGCTGGCACTGATAATGGATTGACCCGCGACCCGCTGGATGACTTTATTCCAGTCACCATGGCTGATTTGAGGTAATTTCGCTTTTGTGGGATCTAATGTCGTGCCATCAGCCGCTTTATTCCATCCCATGTAGGCATCAAACCCGGCCAAGGCCCCCCCAAGCGCCATTGAGGTAATGGTGGATTTAACCGCATCACTGCTACCTAACACTTTTAGTGCTTTGGATATGTCCCCCTGATTATCCACAATAGCCACTGCCGCCTGGGCCGTCAGTGATGACATGCCCGCCGTTAACGCCCCACCCGCAACGCTATTGCCCGCATAAGAGGCAACAGAGGCCGCCAGAGAGCTGCCTGCGGTTGCCGCCGCTGCCGCAATCGCAATCACCGCAGAAACTACGGGGTTTAAACTCTGGCTCTTGTGATCCCAACTGTCATACGCATCCTTGACCACATTCCACTGGATATCTTTATTGTCATTCAGCCCTTTCAGCCAGGCGGTCTCCGGTGTATTCCCCAATCCGGTCAGGACATTTTGTAATGACTGACCATTTTTGGCTTTGATATCTGCGCTGACGCCGTTAGCCGCTTCTACGGTCAGTTTTCCGCCAATATGCATAGCCGGAAGCACCCACGTGTCTTTGGTATAACCTTTATCCCGGTGTTTGATATAAAAACCGGTGGAGTGGGTAATGGTCTGCTCAAAAGTGGTATTTTTTACCGCCTTAAAGTTGACTTTACCGTGCGTGCTGGTCAGTCTGGCATTTTTATTGGTGGCAATTTTGCTGGCTTCGTAAGTGCTGTCATCCCGGCTTAACAGATTAATGTCCCCCTCAGCGATAAATTCCGTGACTTTGTTGGTGACATCATGACGGGTGCGTTGATGGGTTTTCTTCCTGCCATACCAGTTACGGCTTGTTTCTGTTTTCTCATAATGACTGGATTCTTCCATGGCCTGCGCGTACAGATAACCGCCTTTTGCGGCGACATCCATGGCCCCTTTAGCCGCCAGTTTGGTGGCCTGGAAAAGAAGACTGCCGTTTGAGAGCACGGTCAGTACGCCGCCGCTGGTCAGTTCGGTGCCTTGCTGAGTCACTGATCCCGTGAATTCCCGGTTACCTTCCCGGTAGGCGTGGTTCTGCACCGATTCAAAACGCATATTGCCCCCGGAGGAAAACAGGATGTCACCCTCAGACGTCAATTGAGAGCCGGCTGTGGTGATGTCACCGTTTGCTGCCATCGTCAGTTTTTTATCACCACGAACCTGAGCAATAATATGCCGGTCATCTTTGTCATTATTGTTTGTTTTGTTCATGGCAGAATAAGCCTGGGCAGAGAGGGTAATATTCCGGCCTGCGGATAATAATGTATTACCGTTTGCCCGTATCTGAACGGCTTTCCCGTTGATGTCTGCCCCACTGATAATACTGACATGATCCTTTGCCGTGATTTTACTGCTGTATATGGGTGATCCCTGGGATAACGATAAATCAGCCTGATACCTGGGTTCACAAGCACTGAGATCAATATCTTTGGCTGCACTTAAATAAATATCTTTTCCGGCAGACATCTCTGAGCCTTTGGCAGAAAGCGTATTCCCCGCATTAATCGTTAGTGATTTTAAGGCAGTTAAAATTCCCGGTATGGGGGCATGATGCCGATTGGATAACGTTGATTTTGCAAAAGTATAAGTATCGGCATGGTTTTCTATGGTGACATCATGACGGGCTGACAAAGAGATATTTTCAGCCGGTTGTAAATAGACATTTTGTAAAAGCAGGTTTTTACCCGAATTGAGAGTTAAATGACCACGGGCATTTAATTGATTGGATGCGGGATGCTCACCCGTTCTATGTTGTTCCCAAATATGGCCGACTTCATCACCGTTATGAAATGCAATATCCCCATAACGACTGAGCGCGGTCACCTCCTTTCCGCTGATATGACTGCGCCAGAGAGAGATATTATTGACAGCCGCCATAGATAAACTATTAGGGGACAAAAGTATGGCATTTTTTAGGATGATATCACTCTCGGAAACAATATTGACATCATGAGCCGCGTTGATTTTATCACTGAGGGTTATTTTTCCCGCATGTAATAGGATATTTTCAGCGGACAGTATTGCGGGCAGTTTTTCACTGTCGACGGGATAATTGAATAAATTGAAACCTGCCGGGGCACTGTAAGGATAATAAGTATTAATATGAATATACCTGTTATCTTTCAAGTTGCCTCTTTGTTGGCTGCACTCACTCACCCCAGTCACATAGTTATCTATGCTCCTGGGGATTCGCTCCCTTGCCGTCGCGATGCATCTTGAAATCTATTGGGTATACTGTCACTAAAGTCGGCGACAAGATGACCTTTTGCGATAATACTGGCGCGCTCAACCACCAGTTTGTCTTTTCTAATATCATATTTGACTTCACCGTTGGGTAAGAGATGATAATTTTTATCATCCCATTGAT
>NZ_LJCS01000128.1:0-3252 GCF_001280945.1 Photorhabdus heterorhabditis
ATTTAAAGCCTGGCAGTGTCCTACTCTCGCATGGGGAGACCCCACACTACCATCGGCGCTACGGCGTTTCACTGCTGAGTTCGGCATGGGGTCAGGTGGGACCACCGCGCTATCGCCGCCAGGCATATTCTGTTTCCTTCCCGTCGCCGCCTACGCAGCCACCAGAATCAATCTCCGAACAAGCCAAAATTCTCTCTCAACAACATCCCCAAAACCCCTTTGGCGTTGTAAGGTTAAGCCTCTCGGCTCATTAGTACTGGTCAGCTCAATGCATCACTGCACTTACACACCCAGCCTATCCACGTCTTCGTCTTAAACGTTCCTTCCGTGACCTAAAGTCAAGGGAAGACTCATCTCAAGGCAAGTTTCCCGCTTAGATGCTTTCAGCGGTTATCTCTCCCGCACTTAGCTACCGGGCGATGCCATTGGCATGACAACCCGTACACCAGTGGTGCGTCCACTCCGGTCCTCTCGTACTAGGAGCAGCCCCTTTCAATCTTCCTGCGCCCACGGCAGATAGGGACCGAACTGTCTCACGACGTTCTAAACCCAGCTCGCGTACCACTTTAAATGGCGAACAGCCATACCCTTGGGACCTACTTCAGCCCCAGGATGTGATGAGCCGACATCGAGGTGCCAAACACCGCCGTCGATATGAACTCTTGGGCGGTATCAGCCTGTTATCCCCGGAGTACCTTTTATCCGTTGAGCGATGGCCCTTCCATACAGAACCACCGGATCACTAAGACCTACTTTCGTACCTGCTCGAGCCGTCACTCTCGCAGTCAAGCTAGCTTATGCCTTTGCACTAACCTCACGATGTCCGACCGTGATTAGCTAACCTTCGTGCTCCTCCGTTACGCTTTAGGAGGAGACCGCCCCAGTCAAACTACCCACCAGACACTGTCCTCAGCCCGGGTCACGGGCCTAAGTGAGAACATCAAACATTCAAGGGTGGTATTTCAAGGATGGCTCCATGCAGACTGGCGTCCACACTTCCAAGCCTCCCACCTATCCTACACATCAAGGCTCCATGTTCAGTGTCAAGCTATAGTAAAGGTTCACGGGGTCTTTCCGTCTTGCCGCGGGGACACTGCATCTTCACAGCGAGTTCAATTTCACTGAGTCTCGGGTGGAGACAGCCTGGCCATCATTACGCCATTCGTGCAGGTCGGAACTTACCCGACAAGGAATTTCGCTACCTTAGGACCGTTATAGTTACGGCCGCCGTTTACTGGGGCTTCTATCAAGAGCCTCGCACTCGCGCGCTAACCCCATCAATTAACCTTCCAGCACCGGGCAGGCGTCACACCGTATACGTCCACTTTCGTGTTTGCACAGTGCTGTGTTTTTAATAAACAGTTGCAGCCAGCTGGTCTCTGCGACTGGCCTCAGCTCCGGGCGTGCGCCCTTCACCTAACGCCAGCGTGCCTTCTCCCGAAGTTACGGCACCATTTTGCCTAGTTCCTTCACCCGAGTTCTCTCAAGCGCCTGAGTATTCTCTACCTGACCACCTGTGTCGGTTTGGGGTACGATTCAATGTGACCTGATGCTTAGAGGCTTTTCCTGGAAGCCGGGCATCAACCACTTCACCGCCGTAGCGGCTCGTCATCACGCCTCAGTGTGAATAAAAGAGCGGATTTTCCTGCTCTCTCCACCTACACGCTTAAACCGGGACAACCGTCGCCCGGATGGCCTAGCCTTCTCCGTCCCCCCTTCGCAGTCACATTCAGTACAGGAATATTAACCTGTTTCCCATCAGCTACGCTTTTCAGCCTCACCTTAGGGGTCGACTCACCCTGCCCCGATTAACGTTGGACAGGAACCCTTGGTCTTCCGGCGAGCGGGTTTTTCACCCGCTTTATCGTTACTTATGTCAGCATTCGCACTTCTGATACCTCCAGCAGGCCTCACAGCGCCACCTTCAACGGCTTACAGAACGCTCCCCTACCCAGCCACACTTACATGTCGCTGCCGCAGCTTCGGTGCATGGTTTAGCCCCGTTACATCTTCCGCGCAGGCCGACTCGACCAGTGAGCTATTACGCTTTCTTTCAATGATGGCTGCTTCTAAGCCAACATCCTGGCTGTCTGGGCCTTCCCACATCGTTTCCCACTTAACCATGACTTCGGGACCTTAGCTGGCGGTCTGGGTTGTTTCCCTCTTCACGACGGACGTTAGCACCCGCCGTGTGTCTCCCGTGATGACATTCTTCGGTATTCGCAGTTTGCATCGGGTTGGTAAGCCGGGATGGCCCCCTAGCCGAAACAGTGCTCTACCCCCGAAGATGAACTCACGAGGCGCTACCTAAATAGCTTTCGGGGAGAACCAGCTATCTCCCGGTTTGATTGGCCTTTCACCCCCAGCCACAAGTCATCCGCTAATTTTTCAACATTAGTCGGTTCGGTCCTCCAGTTAGTGTTACCCAACCTTCAACCTGCCCATGGCTAGCTCACCGGGTTTCGGGTCTATACCCTGCAACTCTTGCGCCCAGTTAAGACTCGGTTTCCCTGCGGCTCCCCTATTCGGTTAACCTTGCTACAGAATATAAGTCGCTGACCCATTATACAAAAGGTACGCAGTCACCCCAATTGCTCAGGGCTCCCACTGCTTGTACGTACACGGTTTCAGGTTCTCTTTCACTCCCCTCGCCGGGGTTCTTTTCGCCTTTCCCTCACGGTACTGGTTCACTATCGGTCAGTCAGGAGTATTTAGCCTTGGAGGATGGTCCCCCCATCTTCAGACAGGATATCTCGTGTCCCGCCCTACTCATCGAGCTCACAGTAAAGGCATGTTCGTGTACGGGACTGTCACCCTCTCTTGTCCGCCTTTCCAGACGCTTCCACTCACACTTTCACTGATGCAGACTCTGGGCTCCTCCCCGTTCGCTCGCCGCTACTGGGGGAATCTCGGTTGATTTCTTTTCCTCGGGGTACTGAGATGTTTCAGTTCCCCCGGTTCGCCTCGTTTGACTATCTATTCATCAAACGATAGTGCAACGCATTGCACTGGGTTTCCCCATTCGGACATCGCCGGCTTATCACGCTTCATATCAGCTCACCGACGCTTTTCGCAGATTAGCACGTCCTTCATCGCCTCTGACTGCCTAGGCATCCACCGTGTACGCTTATTCGCTTAACCTCACAACCCAAAGACGTCTTGGGTCGCAGAGTGTTGAGAGACTCTTCAATAATACCTCTCGATATTACTGACAGTTTTCAATTTTCAGCTTGTTCCAGATTGTTAAAGAGC